>JACNFK010000023.1:105800-109217 GCA_014384675.1 Candidatus Thiopontia autotrophica
TTTAATCAGTTACTGAGAGTTCGGCCGCCATCTACACTGATGATCTGGCCAGTTATGTAGTTGGCGCTGCCGATCAGGAACAGGATGGTTTGAGCAATATCGTCAGGCTCTCCAGATCGTTTGAGCGCAGTTCTGGATATGATCTCCGCACGTGTATCGTCATCCAGGCCAGACTCAGGCCAAAGTATGGCTCCAGGTGCAACCCCATTAACCCGGATCTCTGGCCCTAGTTCACGCGCCATACTTTTTGTAAGCATGGTTATGCCGGCTTTCGCAATGCTGTATAGGGTATGTTCCTTGAGCGGGCGCTCAGCATGAATATCAACGATATTGATAATAGTTCCATGAACTCTTTTCAGTTCGGGGGCTGCCGCCTGCGAGAGAAATAGTGGCGCCTTAAGGTTGGTTCCAATCAGATCATCCCAGCCATCCTCATCCATTGAGCCGACTGGAGTAGGATAGAAGGTTGATGCATTATTGATCAGTACATCAAGCCTTCCCCAGTAGCCGGCTGCCTGCTGGATAATAGAGTCAAACCCTGAGATTTGGTGAAGGTCGGCCTGAATTAGCTCTACAGAGTCAGGACGATTTTGTTGCAGTTCATCTTGTAGCGCAACAGCATCTGTTGCAGAGTTGCGATAGTGAAGCACAATATTCATGCCCGACTTGTGCAGTAGGCGCACAGTTGCGGCGCCAATTCTATGGGCTGCACCTGTGATCAATACGACCTTGCCCTGGTAACTGTTGGTATCATTGCCCACAAATATGGCCCCACAAATGAAAAAATTAATTGTAACAGATGACTAACACCTTCCTTGCGCCAACCCAAGAGATGGAGAGTATATCCAGGCAGCTACAGGCCAGTATGGTTGAGTCGATTCAGCAGGCAGGGGGCTGGATGCCATTCGACCAGTGGATGTCTCAGGCGTTATATACCCCGGGGCTTGGTTATTACAGCAACCTTCATGGTCTGGGGCTCTCTGGTGACTTTATAACTGCGCCAGAGATTTCGCCACTATTCTCAAGGGTGATTGCAAAACAGATCATGTCAGTGCTGTCGGATATGGAGTCTCCAGAGATACTTGAGTTTGGCGCAGGCTCCGGGGCAATGGCAGCAGAGATAATGGCAGAGCTTGAGAGGCAAGGGCAGCTTCCAGACAGTTACAACATTCTTGAGGTGAGTGCAGGGCTGAAAGTAAGGCAGAGAGAGCTGCTTGGCGAACGTATTCCTCATCTAGTCGACCGTATCAATTGGCTGGACACCATGCCGGAAACACATTTTCAGGGAGTGGTTGTTGCCAATGAGGTGATGGACGCCATCCCTGTAGAGCGTTTTGTTGTTCGTAGAGGTACGGCTATCGCACTAGGGGTTTCCATTGATGAAAATGGTATTCTGGTTATGAGAGAGCACCCTGATGGTATGGCGGTTGAACTGCCGGCAGAAATCGATATGGAGAGCATGGATGATGGATATATGTCCGAGGTGAGACCAGGGCTTTCACCATGGATCGCCTCGATTTCGGATCAGTTGCAGAGGGGGATAGTTCTGCTGATTGATTATGGCTACTCACGTACCGAGTATTATCGCCCAGAACGCAACAGTGGTACTTTAAGCTGCTTCTACCGGCACCATAGACATGAGGATGCCCTTGCTCTACCAGGACTTCAGGATATAACGGCGCATATTGATTTTACTGCTGTCGCCGAGGCGGCAGATGAGTCTGGACTGGATGTTGCCGGTTACACAACACAGGCATATTTTCTGCTGGCTGGAGGGATTGCAAAGATGGCAGAAGATGAGAATCTGGATGATATACAGGCCCGTATTGAGACATCACGGGCAATTCAGCAGCTCACAATGCCGGCACAGATGGGTGAGGTGGTAAAAGTGATGGCCTTGACCAGAGGTGTCAAATTACCAGATACATTTACTATCCACGACCAGCTTCACACACTGTAGTAGAGTAGATAGCATGGATCTTATTCAGATTGTTCTCTTATCACTAGTGCAGGGGCTGACAGAATTTCTCCCCATCTCCAGCTCGGCACACCTTATTCTGGTTCCGGTTCTGACTGGTTGGCAGGATCAAGGGCTGGCCTTTGATGTCGCTGTACATATCGGCACACTATTGGCAGTGGTCAGCTACTTTCGCTCTGAACTGATAAAAATGGTTTCAGAGTGGGGCGGCTCACTGGTTGGTCGAGGGGTGACGGCTGATGCGAAACTGGCATGGGCAGTTGGGCTGGGAACAATTCCTGTTGGGCTGGCAGGCCTTGTATTTAAGGATCATATTGAGCTATACCTACGGTCTCCGCTGGTTATTGCCACCACCACCATACTCTTCGGGCTGCTGCTCTGGTGGGCCGATTACAGAGGAAAGCGACAGAGTGATGAGCACCAAATGGGGTGGCAGACAGTTTTGGTGGTTGCACTATCACAGATATTTGCCCTGATCCCGGGAACCTCCCGGTCAGGCGTCACCATGACAGCAGCACTAGCTATGGGGATGACAAGACAGGGTGCAGCCAGATTCTCTTTCCTGCTCTCTGTTCCAGTAATCTTGTTGGCTGGGGGACTGGAGGTGGTGGAGTTGATCCAGCAGGGGGATGGTGTTAACTGGGCCACACTGTTGCTGGGAACGGCACTATCTGCAATAAGTGCATACCTCTGTATACACTACTTTCTGAGACTATTGGACCGTATAGGGATGGCCCCATTTGTGCTCTATCGCATGATTTTGGGCGGACTGTTGCTGCTGTTATATCTGTAAGCTATAGAATGTTTAATGGCGCAAAATTTACTCTACCAACACAGGGCGCTTCAATGATCTACGTTGTAGTGCAGTTTGCCTGTATCATCTATTTAGTCATTAACGCACAGTTGACCAATTTTGATCTACCTGTTTATATCCTGATGGCGCTTTCTGCAGTTATTGGCGGTATGGCTATCATCAATATGAGGCTTGATAATCTCAATATTGTACCCACCCTAAAACAGAGGCATCAATTAATCACTACAGGCATCTATGCCTACATCAGGCACCCAATGTACAGCAGTGTGCTGCTCTTCTGTTTAGCGCTGACCCTAAGCAACATCCATCTGTATGCGCTGCTTGTTATGTTGGTGCTACTGATTGATTTAATTATGAAATCAAATTTTGAAGAAAAACTCCTGGCCGAGCGTTTTGAGCAGTATAAAAACTATAAAACAGACACAGGAAGGTTTTTGCCCTTCAAAAGGTATTAGAAAGAACGAATTGGATAAGGCCTCTTATTCAGCAGTCGAAAAGCATTCGCTATGGCGGGACAGCACCCCTCTTACCACAACTTGAGGAGGTGGTAGCGTCTGCCTTTACAGCCTGAGCACGTCTTTTCTGTAGCTCATTGCTGATCTCTTGCCCTCTGAACCCATCAGCA
>JACNFK010000024.1 GCA_014384675.1 Candidatus Thiopontia autotrophica
ATAGGGGATCGTGTGCGCTTCTTCTGTACTGTATATGATCCTGCCAGTGGCGGTTATCGTTTTGATTACTCGATTTTTGTCAGTATGTTTATCGGCTTCATGATTATTGCCATTGGGGTCTATTTTCTGATCAAGGAGTTTGTGATTAACAAACGCAAATAACATTATGGAAATATTTTAGAAATATTTGAATAGTAATGTGACACGTGCAATATAATAAAGAGCTAAGTAAGGCCCAATAAAATTATCACTTATGACTAATCGTATACAAAAAATCAGAGAGTACACCGTCTCTACGATGGAGGGTTGGTTTAATATGTTCTTTACCAAAGAGCTGAACCCCATGTACCATCTGGGAGCCCTTACTGTATATCTATTCTGGATTGTTCTGGTAAGTGGAATATATGTTTTTGTGCTTTATGAATCCAGTATATTCGGGGCCTGGTCATCACTGGAATATATGAGCAATGAGTTGTGGTGGTCTGCTGGAATCATGCGTAGTCTCCACCGATATGCGTCTGATGCCGCAATCATTACCATTATCCTTCACCTGACTCGTGAGTTTGTGTTGGATCGGTTCCGCAGTTTTCGTTGGTTCTCATGGTTTTCCGGGGTGCCACTGCTCTGGATGACAGCATTGCTGGGTATCTCTGGGTACTGGATGGTATGGGATACCATGGCCCAGTATGTTGCAATTGCATCATCAGAGATGATGGACTGGCTGCCTATTTTTACCGAGCCCATGGCCAGGAACTTCCTGACCAACGATGACATGAATGATCGGTTCTTTACCCTGATTGCATTTATCCACGTTATCGGTCTGCCAATCTTTCTACTGTTCGGGATCTGGATTCATCTTCTGCGTATAAGCCGTTCAGTGATTAATCCACCACGTGGACTGGCTATTGGAACACTCGTTGCCCTGGTTGCGCTCTCACTGTACAAGCCTGCAGTGAGCCATGAACAGGCAAATCTTGATACTGTACCAACCGATATAAACCTGGACTGGTTCTATCTGAATATATATCCACTGGCTGATAATTGGCCAATGTGGGCGGTATGGTCTCTGGTGTGGGCAGTTAGTGCTCTGTTGATTATCCTTCCATGGTTCCCCAAGAAGAAGCAGCCACCAGTTGCCGAGATCTTCCCGGAGGAGTGCAATGGCTGTGGCCAGTGTGTGGATGACTGTCCATACAGTGCAATCACAATGGAGCCAAGAACTGATGATCTCCCTTATGATGAAGTTGCAGTAGTACACGATAGTTACTGTGCAAGTTGTGGTATCTGCGCTGGCTCTTGTCCATCATCAACTCCATTCAGAAAAATGGATCCACTGGTAACCGGCATCGATATGCCTCATGAGTCAGTCAATATGTTGCGTGAGGAGTGTAACTCCAAACTGGAAGAGCTGGATGGTGACACCAGTATTATTATCTTTGGTTGTGATCATGCAGCAGAGCTGGAGAGATACAAAGGTGGCGATACCGCAGTAGTTACCCTCCCGTGTACAGGAATGTTGCCAGCCTCATTCATTGATTATGCATTCAGGCGCGGCAATGTCGATGGTGTATTTATAACCGGTTGTCTGGAGAATAACTGTCACTATCGTCTAGGTAACCACTGGCTTGATGGGAGGATTCATAAGGACAGGAAGCCTGCGCTGCGCTCACGAGTTGATCGTAATCGTATCCGGATTTTCCGTGCCGAGAGCCCTGACCAGAAAAAACTTGATTCACAGATCAACGAGTTCCGTGATTATCTGCAGAGTTATAGCGGTGAGCAGGATGGTGAAGATGGCAGTGGAGAGGAGACTAAACAATGAACAAGGTTATGCAGATAATCGGTCAGGTTGTGCTCTATGGACTGTTTATGGCGGTAGTTGGATACCTCTCTACATCACCGTCATATAACCACATGGGTCCTGATACAGCACTGATCAAGATCAGTCTCGCTCACACCAGTGAACCAGCCGGGGAGTGTGTTAAACAGACCCCTGAGCAGCTCGCCAAACTTCCGCCAAACATGCGAATGCCTGTGGTATGTCCCAGAGAGCGTTCTCCAATTTTTATTGAACTGGAGCTTGATGGCGAGGTGGTTCACTCGGAGACCATCATGCCGTCAGGGCTACACCACGATGCTGCAGGCTATACCTATCAGAAGATAACAGTGCCGTCTGGTAAACACAGGCTTGGAGTGAAGATGCGTGATAGTGTAGACAGTGACGAGTTTGACTATATTGCTGAGAAGGATATTGAGATGGCTCCGGCAGAGATCGTAGTGGTGGATTTTGACGCAAAACATGGGAAGTTTATCTTTGAGTAATATTTATCTAAATTTACCGGAGGGGAGAGTATGGGGATACTGAGTAATTTTTTTGGTAAGAGACGTTGCCCAATGTATACGTACAAGGCAGTTGTCGATATATTCAAGAATGAGGACTACTGTGATACAGACTGCGAGGGTGGCTTCTACTCGGATATGACGATTCACTACTATGCAGATACTCTATGTAGTCTCGGAAGATTGATGAGAGTACGTGAGCCTGATCCTGGTAAGGTGACAATTTTTGAGATCAAGAATGGTAGAGAGATTGAGGTTCCCAAAACAAGCTATACCCAGGAGAATGGCAGCTGGCGCTCCAAGAACTCTCTGTGCGAAAGCAATAAGCGTTATGGGGTAAAGGTAAAATCCAATCAATAAAGTCTGGTAAATAGTCTCTGGTTAAGAGATTTGGACTCTATCGGCCAGACCATGGATAAGAGCCATTGTTCAGTAGCGCTCCATCTTCCGGCATCATGATATTCTCCATAATACTGAAAACAGTGACAGCAAGTATCAGGATAATCACAAAGAATATAACGCTTCTGTATGGAAGCACTTTTCCGTACATTGACTCCAGGTAACCTAGAATTCTGTCTGATACCAGATAGAGCACAACTGCTATTACTGTGTAGAGTACCATTTCCATACTTGCTATCTCCTATTGCAAAGCCATATATTAACGCCAACTAACCTCGTTTGGCACGAATTGATTTCCAGCATACCACCAGAAAAAGCACTCCGCCAACTACGGCCAGCAGTCCGCCAATGCGGGTAAAGCTGACACTCAGCGCACCGTAAAAATTATCTGCCCCTATAGAACCACCGACACTCTTTCGGGCTGCACCGTGGCCACCTGACAGCGCCAGTCCTGCAACATGCATAAGCTGCCCAACGGCATATATGTAAGGCTGTAGTGTGGCCATTTTTCCGCTTGGGGCGGTAAACCCAACTTTTGGCAACAAGATGTAAACCAGCCCCATGAAGGCGAGTGTTACCCCAACAATGGATCCATGATAATGGGCGGGAATAATGGTGTTGTATCCAGAGATCATAAATCCAATAATGCCGCCGGCGGCGAACAGGATGAATGATGCAACCAGGGAGGCGTGAAGAGGTCGCTGCTCAGCACTCTTTATACTGGTGCGGAACAGTCCAGCCAGCAGGAACAGCGATACAAGTATCGGCGCCACACTATTGCCATAACGCATCAGCCAGGTAAACCACCCACGGTACTCTGCAGAGAGCACCCCAAATGAGGCAAGAATCCAGGGCACAATAATCAGTGGGATAAAGCCGACAACCAGCATGGTTGCAGTGCTTCCTGGAGAGGGAAGAGTCTCCATCTTGAGCGCAGAACCCAATGCCAGCCAGGCAATTACCAGCAGGGTCGTATAGGTAAATTGCAGGATGTGTCCATCTGACCAGAACAGGATCTCATAATAGGTGACGGCCGCTCTATCTGGGTCTGGAGGGATGGATGTATAGGTATGGATAAATGTTATTGCCGCAATAACTGTTGCCAGCATGGCAAGCCATCCACCAAGCTGTATCAATCCCTTCCCACTATCTGGAAACAGCCTGGGGGGTCTCTTCATGATGGCTGGGGCCAGAAGGAGTATACCGACCGCAAAGAGACCAAGACCAAGATGAAAGATTGGATGGTCCAGTACCGGAATATAGTTGTTCATTATCGGAGTGGTTGCCCCCAGTAGTGGAGCAATTGATATGATCACCGTGCCAGCTACCGCCAGACGCAGCGACCATCTGGCAGCCATGGTTGGTGATGACAGCATGCTGGTCCACAACGCACCCCCGATAGCAAGAAACCAGACAAAGACAGAAAGGTCTACATGGACAACCAGTGCAGTACGAAACAGATCGGTCCATGATGCCGAATCAACTACCAATGTACGCAGCAACACCAGAAGTACAGCTGTCAGTCCGGGGACGATAAGTGAGGCCAACGCCAGATATATCCACCCTCTGATTAATGGCTGGACAGCTTCAGGGATGGTGGGTTGGTAATCGGGTTGTCTGTTCATTGTGGTAACTCTTCAGCACTTGCTCTACCGCAACAGTTTGTGATCCACTGCAGCAGGCAAGATTGTTGTTATTTGTTGCGGTTTTGCTCTTTAGTCTGTTTGTCTGGACGTTCCATTATTTTGAAGAGCCAGACAAATGCGGATATAACAACCCCAAGATTTAAAATGATGCCGATAATCCAGAACGTACTTAGCTCTCTCATCTCTTTTCTCTGTATTTGTGCCCGCAGTTAAAGATCCCCTAATTGTACATACCTTCACCTCTCGGACGATAGAATGTTTTGATCGCTCAACAGGTTGAAAAAATAGTATACTGCGGGCCACATATTCAGATCGCAACAAGCGATACCTGATCACCAAAAACTTGTCATTAGGAAATTTATCGGCTATGAAAAAAGTAATAGGCTTGATCCTGTTCCCACTATTTTTGATGGGATGCGAAGGGCTCACAGATGAGGATAGAAAGATCCGTGAGGAGAACTTTGTCAGAGTAACTGCAGATGGATCTGTGTACAGTGGTAGTGGAAATTATGCTGATGCCCCATGGGAGTGTGTATATGACAAATCAACAGGGCTTCACTGGGAGGTAAAGAGGCCTGAGCCAGGTGAGCTACGTTCTGCCGACAACACCTATACCTGGTATGACCCCGAGATGAGAGAGAATTTCATAGGTGTAGCCAATGGAGGCAGCTGTGCAGGGAGTGATTGTGATGCGATCTCTTATGTGGCAGAGGTTAACAAGGAGGGAATCTGTGGTCTGAATGATTGGCATCTGCCAGAGAATATAGAGATGGGTTCTATAGCATTTATCAGCAAGGACAGAAGTATTGACCCGAACTTTCGTAATTTCTTCCCTAATGGACATGCCGCTGATTATTGGACAGCTTCAACCTATGCGTTCCAGGGAGGAAGTGCATGGGCCTGGGATTTCAAGCTGGGCTATGATCATGTGGATTGGCAGAAAAACCCCAAACATATTCGCCTGGTTGCTGGAAAGGTAGATAACGAATATATTCAAGACAATAAAAATGAACTCTTTGGTGAGAGGCCAGAACGAAGAGAGCAGTAATAGATGAGGTTGAATATCCGTTATCTGGTTGTAATAACAGTTCTGCTGGTGGTGACCCTCAACTTTACCAGCTCGTATATCAGGCATGTAAAGTCCGGGCTGGAGTGTGTTGAACGGCCACTCTGTTATGGTGAGGTTGGAGTAACTGGTGAGGCCAAGGGTTTTGCCGGTATTGCCGAGGGTGAATACCATTTAGCAACCATGACACACCGCACCCTGGCTGGTGTTATTGCAATACTTGTGTTGCTGGTAAATATTGTATTGATTAGGGCTGGAGAGAGTGATGCCAGATTAAGGAAATATGCCGTGACCATGGGCGGTACTGTATTGTGGCTCGCAGGGCTGGGGATAACCGCAGGTGGATCACTTGGTCTCTGGGTGGTTATGGGTAACCTTTTGGGGGGAATGATTCTGTTGGGTTCTTCTGCCCTGTTGATGGCTGGAGTTTTTGGCTGGGAGCAGAGATTCTCATTGCAGAGGGTGGTTATGCTGGCCGGTGCCATGTTGCTACTGACCATGTTTATGCAGGGCGGGATGGTCTCTGCCAAATTTGCAGGCATGGCCTGTACAACCCTACCTGACTGCAATGGATATTGGTGGGCAGAAAATCCTTTAATTCAGATGCATATGATGCACAGATTCTCGGCAGCGGTTGCTATTCTCTATTTTGGGGTAATGTTGCTGCGTGCCCTCAGGAGAGGTGATTCAGGTCAGAGAAATTTTCTACTCATATTGCTACTGCTGCTATTTGTACAGATCAAGCTTGGTGGCCTCATGGTGGAGGAGCAGCTTCCACTGATTGTGACCTCAGTTCACTCTACACTTTCCCAATTGCTTATAGCTGCTCTGCTGATCTATTCTTCGGTTACTGGTGTGAGAACAGAGAAGGGGATAGAGAGCGGTGTATAGTTCTCTTTCAGCATATAACCACAATCGCCAGATCGGGATCTGGCTCCTTGCCGTCTGCCTGCTTATCTATGCGATGGTGGTGCTTGGCGGGATTACTCGTCTGACTGGCTCCGGCCTCTCAATGGTGGATTGGGATCCACTGATGGGGTGGATTCCGCCACTGACTCAGATGGAGTGGGAGCGTGTGTTTGACCTCTATCGTCAATCCCCCGAGTACCAGAAGATCAATATGGGGATGGACTTGGCAGGCTTCCAGTCAATCTTCCTGTTAGAGTATCTGCACAGGGTTCTGGGGCGTCTGATTGGCCTCGCCTTCCTGCTGCCATTCATCTACTTTTGGGTTACCGGCAAGATTCAGCGTTCGGCTATCCCACGATTTATTCTGATGTTCATCCTGGGTGGTCTTCAGGGTGTGTTGGGATGGTACATGGTCAAGAGTGGGTTGATTGATAACCCTCATGTTAGCCAGTATCGTCTGACTGCACATCTTGCGGCAGCATTCCTGATCTATGCATACCTGTTCTGGACCGCGCTTGGCTATCTGCTTCCTAATGCCAAATTCAGAATGGGCAGAAATCTCTCGGCTAAACTATATGGAACATCACGCTGGCTAACTATCCTGATTGTGATCACTATACTCTCGGGCGGGTTTGTTGCAGGTCTCAAGGCAGGGTATGGTTACAATACCTTTCCGGACATGAATGGAATGTATATCCCTGATGGTCTCTTCAGGGAGAGCCCGCTCTGGATCAACTTCTTTGAAAACAGAACCACAGTACAGTTTGACCACCGCATCCTGGCAATTACCGTATTGATAGCAACCATAACTGTCTGGTTCCGATATCGACAGGCAGAGCTCTCTAAATATGCCCGTAGCGGGATGAATGCACTGATGGTAATGGTGCTGATTCAGGTGGCTCTCGGAATCAGTACGCTTTTACTGGTTGTGCCAATTCATCTGGCATCAACCCATCAGGCAGGTGCTGTGGCACTCTTCACCATAACCCTGTTTGTCACCTATGCAGCTCGTCGTGGGATGAGATAGAGTTTCCGAGTACTAGTGGCTGGTACCCTCGGATTTGGTGATCTTGTTGAAGACATTATACTTGCCGACAGGTTTCTTCATGGGGATTCGTTTTATCTCCTCCAGGGTATCTCCGTCGTACACTATCAGAGCACCATCCTCCTCCCAGATACTGAGCAGGGCATAACGTCCATCACGGGTAAACTCGATATGGGCAGCGGTTTTCCCGGGGGCGGGACGTACTGTTTTGACAATCTCCAGTGACTGCTTGTCAATAATATGTACCAGGTCACGGTTGGGGCCGAAGAAGACATCAGCCCAGGCGTAACGGCTATTCTCATGGCTGCGCATAAAGAATCCAGGCCCCTTGGTCTTGATTTCCTCAATGGTTTTCCAGTTATTAACATCAATGATGGTAAGAGCACTTTTGCGCAGGTTTGGGGATGCCATTACAGTTTGATTACCACGCCTCCAGCTAATTCCTGATCCCAGATGGGGCATCCCCTCTAGTGAGATGTCTGCAATCTTTCTGCCCAGATCAAGATCAATTACCTGGCCCTGGCCTTTTCTGGATGATCCGATCAGATGTTTGTACTGTTGATCAAAGAAGAAGTCATCCAGAGTCTCTTGTAGCATGATTTTTCTGATGACGGGTTCTGGCTGAGCATCGGTAGGGAAGGGGATCTCCCATACCTCAGGCAGATCTTTGAGTGCAAGAATAAAGCTGTTACGTGGTGTGGCATCATAGACCGCACTGACCCGCGAGCTCTCTCCTCCAGACGCCACCTGAATCACACTCTTTAGAGATAGATCGTTGGCATTCAACAGAACCAGGTTATGTGGAAGGTAGTTGCCCACAGCAACTGTATTGCCATCACTGGAGACAGCAATATTACGGGTATTGATACCGGCTCTTATCTCGGCAACCATCTGCATGCTGTGGAGATCAAACAGGGTCACCCATCCATCACGTGAGGCAAAATAGACAAAACGTCCATCAGGTGAGTATTTGGCCCCTCCATGAAGCGCGAAGCGGGTCTTGAAACGGTGTATTGGTTCCAGTTTGTCGCCATCCAGAATAGTGGCATGGTGGTCTCCTGCCTCCACCACAAAAAAGAGATTTAGTGGGTCAGCATAGTGTTGAGGCTCTGTTGGTAGAGCGGTGAGAGGGGTGTAACTAATATAGCTCTTCTCTATCTCACTCTCGCCCCAGTCAGGAATATCCATTAGTGGAGTATAGATGTGCGAGACCAGTGCCTTGATCTGCTCACCACTTAACTTTTCGTCAAAAGGGGGCATCTGGGTGGACGGGCGTCCGTTGGTTACTGTCTCGATGGCAGCCTTCTTGCGCAGGCGTTTCAGGTTTTCCGGAAGCAGTGCAGGTCCTACCAGTCCAAGTCGATCGGCACCATGACAGGCAGCACAGTTCTGTTGATAGAGATCTTCATTAGCCAGGGTTGCTGACTGCTCTGCAGCCTGGAGGGGCGTTAGTATAAATAGTAGAGAGGCTATTAATGTTTTCATAAAACCCCAATCTCCTCATCAGTCAGATAACAACCGGGATCCTCTGCCCAGACATCACCACTGAGCTGCAGTGCACGTACTCTGGTGTTGCCGCCACATATTTTCAGATATGCGCACTCTCTGCAGCGCCCCTTCACATCTCGTGGTTGCTGTTTGAGACCAGCCATCAGAGGGTCACTGGTATCTTCCCAAATCTCGGAGAAAGGCCTCTCCCTGACGTTGCCAAGGTTATAGTCCCACCACATGGTGTCTGGATGTACATTTCCCAGATTATCGATATTCGAGATATTCACTCCAGACTGATTTCCTCCCCACTGCATCAGCTTCTCTTCAATATGATCAGCATGTTCAGGATAATTTTTTCTCGCCCAGTGCAGTAGATAGACGCCATCCGCATCATTGTTGCCAGTCACATACTCTCGTTTAATACCGTGCTGTACAGATTGCATGGCTGACTCAAACAGCAGATCCATAGCCCGTCTTGTGCTCTGGTGGTATGCATCATCCTCACGATTTTTGTTTCCCCGTCCTGCATAGTTGAGATGTGACAGATAAAACTTCTCGATATTTTTCATCTCCAGCATCTTCAGCATCTGGGGAAGTTCATTCTCATTGTCCTGGGTAAGGGTGAAGCGTAATCCAACCTTGATCTGATGTTGCATACATAGCCGTATTCCAGTCATTGCCTCCTCATAGGCTCCCTCTTTGCGACGAAACTGGTCATGGGTCTCACGCATCCCGTCGATACTGATTCCCACATAGTCATACCCAACAGCTGCAATCCGGTCTATGTTGTCATAGTCGATCAATGTTCCGTTGGTGGAGAGGCCGACGTAGAACCCCATCTCTTTGGCTCGGTGAGAGATCTCGAAGATATCCGGTCTCATCAGAGGTTCCCCTCCAGAGAGGATCAGCACCTTTACTCCATACTGTTTAAGATTATCCATCACCGTAAAAATCTCCTCAGTGGAGAGCTCTCCCTTGAAGTTGGTATCAGCAGAGATTGAGTAACAGTGTTTACAGGTTAGATTGCAGCGTCTGATCAGATTCCAGATCACAACTGGACCAGATGGAGCCCGAGTCGGTTGAATGGGTGTTGGAGTACGTAGCTCCTTCATGTATTGGCTGATTCTAAACATCCTGCACTCTCTACTCTTGGTTTTTATTATGTGCCTTGAGCAGGCGCAGCCCGGTTTTTTTCAGTACAGCATCACTGAAGAGAATGTCATGAGAGCGCACCGATTGCCCCATAATATCCTCAATCTGTTTAGCTTTTGACATTACCTCATTGCGGGTTTTTCCATGAACCATGGCAAACAGGTTATATGGCCATTCCGGCAGATGGCGAGGTCTCTGATAACAGTGGCTGACAAACTCAAGTTTTCCAATAGACTTGCCAAGAGTATCAATCTCCTCATCAGGTACATCCCATACTGTCATTCCATTGGACTTGTAACCAAGCTTGTAGTGGTTTGGGATTATACCGATTCTACGGATAATGCCACTCTCCAGCATGGCTCGCATTCTCTCCATTACATCCTCTGCAGAGAGTCCAAGCGACTCTGCCACCTCATGATAGGGGTGATTTACCAGGGGCAATCCAGACTGAGTGGCGGCAATTATTTTACGATCTATCTCATCCATATAAACTTCTCAGACGAAGAGTTTGAGCTCCAGAAAGTACTCTTTCTGCTTCGGCATATTGTAGACCTCGAGCCCGGTCTCCTGCGCTATCTCATCAAGTACCACGCTAATCTCCTCGCTACTCTCGGTTGATAGCACAAACCACATATTGAGGGGGGATGGTGAACGTCTGTAGTTATGGGCTACCTCATCATGGGCATTAACCAGTTCGGTTACACGTTCGAAATCATCCTCAGGCACCTTGATCGCAGCCAGAGTAACTGCCCCTCCAAGGGCCTCGGCATTATAGAGCGGCCCAAATCTTGAATAGATCTGATCGGTTTTCATAACCTCAAGCCGCCATAACAGCTCATCTTCCGTGATTCCGATTTTAAAGGCAATATCGCGGTATGGGGACTCAGTAACAGGAAACCCGCCCTGCAGGTTGTTTATGATTCTGCGATTAATAGTATCCAGAACAGGAGCATCTTCTCTCCTCATGATTATTCAGGCTTTAGCTCAGGAGCAACTGCAGTTGCCGCTCTGCTTGTGGATGAAAAGTAACGAGCACCTTGCTGTTTGAAGCGGCGACTACTGAATAGAATCTGGTGGTCAATATCCTTAACCGGAGATAGTGACAGCAGGGTATTTACCCTCTTCATTACACTCTCCCGGTCCTTGCCGTGAATCATGGTGTAGAGATTATATGGCCATACATCAGGATCAGTTTTTCGTTGATAACAGAGGGTAACAAAATCCAGCTTGGAGACCTTCTTCCCAAATTCGTCTACAAGAGTGGTCGGAAGGTTCCACACCACCATGGCATTTGCGTTGTATCCCAGGGGGCGGTGGTGGACGATAATTCCCATCCGCCGGATGATTCCGCCAAGCTGTAGCTGCTGAACCCTGTCAATGACCTCATGCTCACTCATCCCGATCATCTTGCCGATATCATCATACGGTCGTGGGGTGAGGGGTAATCCAGTCTGGATCGCAGCCAACAATCTCTTGTCCGCTTCTGTGATTTTCTTGATGGAGACATCCTTGTTGCTGATCATGAGAATGCCGCCGGGTGTACAGAGCCTGACTGTATGCTGAATGGATGTTTCCAGTCCAGCTTGAATCCCAGATCAATATGGAAGTCTTTTACCATGGGAAATGAGTGGACCTGGTATCCAGTCTCTCTCTCGATCCTCTGCAGAATCAGGTTTAGACTGTTTTCATCTTCAGCTGTTACCACAAACCAGATATTCATCTTGTTCTCTCGTTCATAGTTATGGTTAACCTGCGGTAGCTGGTTGATAAGCTCCACCACATCCTCGATTTTATCAGTGGGAATGCTCATTGCAGCCAATGTGCTGTAGCCAATGGTGTGGGGCTGAATTACCGCCCCTACCCGGCTGATCAATCCATCACCCTGGAGTCGTTTTATCTGTCCAAGTACCTCCTCCTCACTAGTGCCCAAGCGCTCAGCCAGATCTGCATAGGGGTGCGGGGAGAGGGGAAAGTGGTGCTGAAACTCATTCAGCAGGCGACGATCCTGTATTGATAATGGTTGGGACATATAGTGGACATTATCTACCTAACTGGAGGTGTCTGATTTGTTCTGGATCAATTTGTTAAGCAAAAATATCAGCAGATATTTCGGACGGTTTCTCTATTTACGAAAAAACCTTATAAAAAATATGTGTAACTACATGTTTTATATAATATCAGAACATAACTGTCATCTTATTTGATCTGTGTCAAATCAAAATTTAACTATACAGCGCTAAAAGATACCTGCTAAGAGTTATATGAGATTTTGGCTATTTGATGATGTGTCGGGTGGTCTGTTTCTCAAAAAGTACAATTTGTAATTGGATTTATAAAGTAATGAATATCTGTAGCGTAATCATACATGTCCGGCCAGAGAGAGCACCATCTGTAACTGCAGACATAGAGAAGCTACAGGGGGCAGAGGTTCATGGAGGTGCAGAGGATGGGAAATTGATCGTAACCGTTGAACATGATGATGATTCAGTAATGTCAGATACAGTCAATGGTTTTACCAGTATAGATGGTGTATTGAATGCCTCAATGATTTACCACCACTATGAAGAATTTGAAGTAGAGCAAGGAGTAGTCTAGATGAGTATGAATAGAAGAGATTTTATCAAGACCAATGCAATTGCTGCAGCAGCAGCAACTGCAGGGATCACCATTCCTGTCGTCACCCAGGCAAAGGATGGCATGGACAAGGACGGTATTCGCTGGGATAAGGCGGCATGTCGTTTTTGTGGTACAGGATGCAGTGTATTGATCGGAACCAAGGGCGGCAGGGTGGTTGCTACCCAGGGTGACCCGGATGCACCGGTTAACAAGGGGTTGAACTGTATTAAGGGATATTTCCTCTCCAAGATTATGTATGGAAAGGATCGTCTCACCAAGCCACTGCTTCGCAAGACCAATGGCCAATATGACAAGAATGGCGAATTTGAGGAGATCTCCTGGGATGAGGCCTTCAAGACCATGGCTGAGAAGTGGGTGACTGCCCGTAAGAAAGGACCAAAAGGGGTCGGTATGTTCGGCTCCGGTCAGTGGACCATATGGGAAGGTTATGCCGCCCAGAAGCTACTCAAGGCAGGTTTCCGCTCCAATAGTCTTGAGCCAAATGCCCGTCACTGTATGGCATCGGCTGTGGGATCATTTATGCGTACCTTCGGTATTGATGAGCCAATGGGTTGTTATGATGACCTTGAGCATGCAGATGCATTTGTACTCTGGGGTTCAAACATGTCTGAGATGCATCCAATTCTCTGGTCACGACTAACTGATACCCGTCTGAGCAAGAAGGATTCTGAGGTTCATGTGCTCTCTACCTTCAGACATCGTAGCTGTGACTTGGCTGATAATGAGCTTATCTTTATCCCCAATACTGACTTGGCAATTGCCAACTATATTGCCAACTATATCATTCAGACCAAGGCCTACAACCAGGCATTTATTGATAAGAATGTAAACTTCAAAAAGACCCCAACTGATATCGGTTATGGTCTGCGTGCATCACACCCTCTGGAGAAGGCAAAAACCGGAAAGGGCGGCAAGCTCTCTGGCATCACCTTTGAGGAGTATGCAAAGTCTGTTGAGCCATATACCCTGGAGCATGCTTCCAAGATCTCTGGCGTACCAAAAACCAGACTGAAGAAGTTGGCAAAACTCTACGCTGACCCCAACAAGAAGGTCACCTCATTCTGGACTATGGGAATGAATCAGCACACACGTGGTGTCTGGATGAACAGCCTGGTCTATAACATCCATCTGATGATGGGCAAGATCTCAGAGCCTGGCAACAGCCCATTTTCTCTGACCGGACAGCCATCAGCCTGTGGTACTGCACGTGAGGTTGGTACCTTTACCCACCGTCTGCCTGCTGATTATGTGGTCAAGAAGGATGCGCACTGTAAGTTTGCCGAGAAGATATGGAAGCTGCCGGCAGGTACCATCCCAAGAGCCAATGGCAAGACCGATGGTGCTGACCAGACTGACATCAGTGGCAAGCCAATGGGCAAGACCATGATCCATGCAGTTGCCATGCATCGTGCACTTAAAGATGGTGTGATGAACTGCTTCTGGGTTATGTGTAACAACAACCTGCAGGCTGCAGCAAACTTCAATGAGGAGTCTCTGCCTGGATGGCGTAATCCTGATAACTTCATTACTGTCTCTGATCCATATCCAACGATATCTGCGATGGGTGCAGACATGATTCTACCTACCTCAATGTGGGTGGAGAAAGAGGGTGCATACGGCAACTCCGAGCGTCGTACCCAGTTCTGGCGTCAGCAGACCAAGGGGCCTGGTGAGTCAAAATCAGATCTCTGGCAGGTTATGGAATTTGCCAAGTATGTGAAGACTGATGATGTTTGGGATGCGGATCTTCTGGCTGCAGCACCTGAGTACAAGGGTAAGACCCTATATGATGTGCTCTATGCCAATGGTCAGGTTGACAAGTTCCCTGCTCAGGAGGTCAAGGATCCAGAGGGTAATCTCTACGGTAATGATGAGATGGAGGACTTTGGGTACTATGTACAGAAAGGTCTTTTCGAAGAGTACCGTCGCTTCCAGTTTGAGGGTCCAAAGAAGGGTCATGAGATGGCACCATATGAGGACTACCATGCATCCCGTGGTATTCGCTGGCCGGTAATTGATGGCAAGGAGACGCTCTGGAGATATCGTGAAGGTTACGATGCTCTTGTACCCAAGGGTGCTGGTGTTAAATTCTATGGTAAGCCAGATGGCAAGGCCAATATCATTACTGCACCTTATGAGCCACCTGCGGAGAGTCCTGATAAAGAGTACGATCTCTGGCTATCCACCGGGCGTGTTCTTGAGCACTGGCACTCTGCTTCCATGACTCGCCGTGTACCTGAGCTCTACAAGGCTATGCCGGACGCAGTGATCTACATGCATCCAAAAGATGCCAAGAAGCGCAAGCTGCGTCGAGGCAAGTATGCCAAGGTAGTTAGTCGTCGTGGGGAGATTATGGCCAGGGTTGAGACCCGTGGTCGTAACAAACCACCACAGGGATTGATCTTTGTGCCATGGTTTGATGCCGGACGTCTGATTAATAAGGTAACACTGGATGCCACTGATCCACTCTCGAAAGAGACGGATTACAAAAAGTGCGCAGTTAAAGTGGTCAAGGCATAACAGGGAGAAGACAATGAAAAAATCAATTAAACTAATTGCTGGCGTTGCACTCTCCTGTTTTGTAGTGGGTGTTGCTGGTGCAGACGTAAGTTCACTTCGTGGTGGAAACGCTCTGGATGCAGGTGCGGAGAAGACCAAGAGGGCAAAGATAGAGAAGGTCTCTGGTGGTATTGCCCGAACCTGGGCAGAACAGCCTCCAATGATTCCTCATGATGTGGACAAATATCGGATCAGTATCAAGAACAATGGCTGCTTGAAATGCCATGGTGCTGCAACTTATGTGAAGGAGAAATCTCCCAAAGTTGGTGACAGCCATTTCTTGACCCGTGAGGATAAAGCTCTTGAAAAGGTCTCTAGTCGACGTTGGTTCTGTAGCCAGTGCCATGCGACACAGAAGAAGTTGACACCACTGGTTGCCAACACTTTTGAGACCGTTGATCGATCTGACTAGGATGTAGCAGGTAACAGCCGGTGGACCAGGATAGATATAATCCTGGTTCGCCGGTTTTTTTAGCAGACAAATTACCAATAGATAAGGAAAACCAGGCTATGAACAAGTCTTCAAAATTATTACTGACTGGGGGTGTGTTGGGCGTTATCTTCTGGGGCGGTTTCAATACTGCCATGGAGGCAACCAATACTGAGGCATTCTGTATATCCTGTCACGAGATGGAGGAGAATGTTTATCAGGAGTATCAGGATACTATCCACTACTCCAATCGTACTGGTGTTCGTGCTACCTGTCCGGACTGTCATGTTCCAAAAGAGTGGATACATATGGCGGCGTTCATGAGGATTTCGGCAATTCTGGGGAGGGCGTTCTGAAGGCCGTCGTCGAAAAGGAGATTGATGAGTTGATGCTGGTGGGTAGTCTGTTTGTGTTCGTCCATGGCTGGTGCTGTTTTGGTTTGAGCACCTTCAGTGTCCGGTCTTGGACGGACGCCAACAACCCCGGTTGTGGTGGGGGAGGTCGGCGCGCCGCCGCACTGGCAGCCGATTCCGCTACGCTCCATCGGCTGCCAGTGCGGCGAGCCTTTGCTGTGTAGCGGACTTTTACAGACGAATCTTTACACTACCAGTCCGCTTGACAGGATGGCCCAGCTGCCATCAGATCATGACAGTCATGGAAATGCCCCCAAGAGTCCTCGTTGTGGATAGCATGCCAATATGGGCGGTTATACGGCGTGCCGCCGTATATCATGCCAAAACGGGCCATTCTGGCGCGATGCGCGTCCAGTGGAAGAGCGCCAACAGGCTGAATACAAGGGAGTTGGGTTGATTTCCGAGAAAACAATGAAATCGAAAAAATGGAATGCTATACGGCGGCACGCCGTATAATCCAATGTTCGGCAACAACAACGAAAGGAGAAAGACAATGAGTTACGCAGGTTTTTGGAAGAGAGTAGCAGCAGCCATCATCGACGGAGTCATCACGACGATTGGTGGTTTCGTGATCGGCTTCGTGTTTGGCATGGTCATGGTGGTTGGTGGGACTGACGACCCCGCAGTTCTGGAAGGTATGGGGAATATACTTGGAATCATTCTTGGCTGGGTCTACTTTGCCGTGATGGAAAGCTCCCCCACCCAGGGAACCCTTGGGAAGATGGCTCTCGGCATTAAGGTGACTGATCTTGAAGGGAACAAGATCGGCTTTGGCAAAGCCACCGGAAGACACTTTGGCAAAATCATATCTGCCCTCATTTTGCTCATTGGCTTCATCATGGTCGCATTCACACAGAAGAAGCAAGGGCTTCACGACATGATGGCTGGCTGTCTCGTAGTAAACAAATGAAATGCCGAACAAGGCGCTGCACTGGACAGGGATTTCGCTGCGCTACATCCCCGCCAGTGAGCTTTAGCGGTAGCTGCTTTGCTCCATCACCTCTTTGTCTTTGATCATGAGTTGTGACATTTCAGCCATTCGGCCCTTGGGTGCTTCGTTGGTTGCGGGTCCATTCGATATGATCGCTTTCGGGCATCACCAGTTTCCAGGTCTTGCGACATACAGAGAGATTCTTGGTTCTTCGGATACGTCTTGCAGCTACCAAGCCAGTGGAGTCAACCGGGTGAGCCGGGTTCACGGGAGCTTCATTCACTCCTCGACTCCTTTTCTCTTCACGCCCGGTGACTCACTTTCACGGTAGCCCCTGAAACCATGTCCGCTCTACTTGCATACTTCGTCGCTCTTTTCGTGTGCCATATAGCGTACCTATTTGCGCAGATACCATTCGGCATACTGGCATTCGGCATACTGGCACCGATTGCGCGTCGTAGTCCCGGCGCCGCCAGCTATATCGGGACGCTCATGGGCTTTGGCGCAGCTTACGTCTCCGTGCCAGCATTGCTGTTGTTCTCATTGCCGTTCACCAAGACATGCCTTATCGCGCCTGCACTTGTTCGCCTCCTTTCTGATTTGTCGCGTTGGAGTCGATCGAGTGCCGCGTTTGCGGAGGCAGATCCAGCCACACAAAAGTAGTACGCAAGATCAAGGCATCCAATGAGCTCTACCACAAGATGATGGGGACTATAGATACTCCAGAGAAATTTGAAGAGAAACGGATGGAGTTGGCACAAAATGTCTGGAAAACAATGAAAGATACTGACTCAAGGGAGTGCAGAAACTGTCACGGCTTTGACTACATGGATTTTGATAAACAGGAAGAGCGTAGTGCAGACCGTCATGATGAGGCGATAGAGAACAGAGATCCGGATAATGAGGAGACTCATGGAGAGGGAGAGACCTGTATCGATTGTCACAAGGGAATCGCACATCGCCTGCCTGAGGGGTATGACCCTGCAGAGGATGACTCCTGAGGGGTCACAGGATGAAATACTATTGAAATATTTCAGTGAAAGAATAGCTGGTAAGGAGGGATGTAACAGGTAAGGAGTTTTAATGTGACAATGGGGAAACGTCTGGGCCGTAGAGAGTTTATGGTCGAAAGTGGAAGAGTGGTCGGTGGAGTTTCCCTGCTGGGGGCAATTATAAGCCTCTTTGGCAAACAGGCTGCATCAATGCCAGCTTATGCCATCAGGCCGCCAGGGGCAATTGCGGAAGAGAGCTTTCTTGGGGCCTGTACACGTTGTGGGATGTGTGTAAGTGATTGTCCTTACGATATTCTTCACCTTGCCGAACTTCAGGAGGGGGTTGCTCTTGGCACTCCATATTTTGTTGCACGTGAAATACCATGCGAGATGTGTGATGACATTCCCTGTGTCCGTAACTGTCCGACTGGAGCATTGGACAGGGATATGGAGGATATTGAAAAAGCAGAGATGGGGATAGCAGTTCTTGTTGACCGCGAGACATGCCTGAATATTCTGGGGCTGCGTTGTGATATCTGCTACCGGGTCTGTCCGGTTATGGATGAGGCCATTAGTCTGGAGCGGATCCCCAATCTTCGTACGGGCACCCATACTATTTTTGTTCCCACAGTTCACTCCGGCCGCTGTACTGGCTGCGGTCTCTGTGAGCATGCCTGCCCACTTCCTGTGGCAGCAATCAAAGTACTTCCTGAAACTATAGCTAAGGGGCAGATGGGAGAACACTATCGTCTGGGATGGAATGAAAAGGAGAAGGCAGGCAAGGCTCTGGTTACCCCAGATATTGAGCATAAATACAATCTCCCTGAGGGGTTCAGTTATGAGCTAATGGGCGAGGGTCTGATTGAGGTGCCGGACAGATGATCAAGGAGAGAGAGTAAAATGGCACGTAAGGAGATTGGCGCAGCAGCAATCGAAGAGAAGGGGTGGATCCGTTCCCACAAGTGGCTACTAATGAGGAGGATATCCCAGCTCTCCATTATAGGGCTGTTTCTGCTCGGTCCATTAGCCTCAATCTGGTTTTTGGGGAGGCTGGAAGAGGAGTTCTGGATCATCAAGGGCAACCTGGCATCCAGTGTAGTGCTGGATACAATTCCACTAACTGATCCCTTCATCTACCTGCAGACTCTGTTTGCAGGACAGGCCTTTGAGGCAACAGCCCTGGTTGGCGCTCTGATTGTGACAATCTTCTACCTGGTAGTGGGTGGACGAGTCTACTGCTCTTGGGTCTGTCCCATGAATATGGTGACCGATGCGGCGGGCTGGTTACGGCGCAGACTAGGGATAAAGAAAAAATGTGACTCCTCCCCCAATATTCGCTTCTGGATTCTTGGGATGGTGATGATCATAGCCATGTTCAGCGGTATTATGTTATGGGAACTGATAAATCCAGTCACTCTGTTGCAGCGAAGTATCTTCTATGGTTTTGGAATGGGTTGGATTATTGTGGTTACTCTCTTTTTCTACGATCTACTCTGGAGTCGTAATGGGTGGTGCGGTCACCTATGCCCTATGGGTGCTTTTTACAGTCTGTTGGGAAAATTCAGCCTGCTACGGGTACGTGCAGCAGAGCGCGCTGCCTGTGACGACTGTATGGACTGTTTTGCTGTCTGCCCGGAGCCTCAGGTTATAAGGCCGGCACTCAAGGGGGAGAGTGGAGAGAGCCCGGTCATTGATCACTCTCAGTGCACCAACTGTGGCCGCTGTATCGATATATGTGGACCAGATGTGTTTAGTTTTGGGAGTAGATTTAACAACAGACAGTATGATTTATAAGTAATATATTGCATTAATATCTTCTTAAAACATTATGTTCCTGCTGCCATTCTAAGGGATGTTGCAGTTATTAGTTGAATCTAGGCTAAAGCCCGATCTGCCCGGCACGGTTGGTAAAGAAGATGCCGCTGGGGCTCTCCATTGGCAGGCTCTTCAGTAGCTCAAATGTCTCTGTGTCATAGATCTCTACCAAGTTTTTGTCACGCACTGAAACCCATACCTCTTCACCTCTGGGGGTGAACTCCATATGCAGAACCCCTTTGCCTGGGTGCATCTGGTGGATTATATTCAGACTCTCTGCATCAATAATTTGCAGGGTGTCGTTGTGCGGGAATGCAAAATTTACCCAGATCTGACGGCCATCCGGACGGCTTATGGCAAATACGGGCTGGCTATGTACCTGAATTCGTCCGCTCTCTTGCCAGCTTCCGCTATCAACAACCAGTAGTTCGTGACGGCCCACAGCTGGCAGAAATGTTTTATCTCCAGCCTCTGCCCACCCCTCAAGATGAGGCATTTTGTATACCGGGAGTTTCTGTTCGCCACGTCCATAGTGGTCAAGAATACGTTTCACCCCATTTTCCGGGTGCCAGAGATCGAGCAGGGCGAGCCCATCCTCGCCAAACAGCCCGGCAATGTAGATTCGGCCATCAGGAGTAATCAATCCATCATATGGTTGTCGGCCGATATCGGTGAATTTTTTGATGGATGATGAGCCATCATCACTCATCTTGATAAGCCATATCTCGCCACTATCAAACAGACTGAATACAAAATGGTTTCCGGGGGCATCTACCAGACCAACCGTGCGAGACCTCTTCTGCTCTGAGAGTGCAGTTGCCTCGATATCTGCTACCAGCTCAAGGGTTTTGCTGTCAAAAATGCGTACACCACCAGGCTCATAGTTTGATACAGCAACCCATCTGCCGTCCTGAGAAATTGCCCCACCAATACTGTTGCCGCCCTGAATAATACGTTTTTCTATCTTTTTGCAGAGCAGGTCAATCTTGGTGAGGCCACCATCTCTACCGAAGATAAAGGCGTAGCGTGCATCGCGAGAGTAGACAGCGGAGGCGTGGGAGAGGTCACCAAGCTCCTCAACTCTTCCCAGTGATATACGTTCTGTGGTATCGACTATCTGCACAGAGCCACTGGCACGTTCGATTATTATGCCAAGGTCGCCGGTTCCTCTGGTCTCACAGGCGAGCAGTGAGGTATGAATAGTTCCCAGCAGGATAATTATTGGTATCAACAGGTTATTTCTCATACCAGGTGCCTTGCAGTAGATGTGTAGCAATATAGTGGATCTCATTGCCGGTTAAAATAGGGGCCCATGGAGGCATTGGAGTGCCGGGACGGCCATGAGATATGGTTATCTCCAGAAAATTCTCAGGGTATAGGTTGAGCCGGACCGGATCCAGACTTGGGCCCAATCCTCCCTTTAGGGTCAGGCCATGGCATGAGCCACAATCCTGTTTGACCATATGGGCAATCTCGGCCTTCCTCTTTTCAGTCAGGCCATTATCTGAGCTGTTATCTCCAGCCCCAATAGATACGGGAGAGATTGTGATGAGGAGTGGAATCAGCAGGAGAGATAGATATTTCATCCACAATACAGCCTGTTAGCCATGCAGGGAAGTGGTGGCAGATGGGTTCAACTCTTCATCAACCATCCCAAACCAGTCAAGCTCGTCACTGAGTTTTACAACCTTGCCTACAACAATCAGGGCAGGGGATTTTAACCCCTCTCTTTTGACCGCATCTTCAATGGTGTGGAGGGTTGCAATAGCCTTGCGTTGCTCCCTAGATGTGCCGTTCTCGATAACAGCGACAGGGGTGTCGGCAGAGAGTCCATGTCTGGTTAGATTGTCAGCAATCATGGATAGATTATGCAGCCCCATGTAGATCACAAGGGTTAATTCCGGGTTGGCCATTCCTCTCCAATCCAGCTCAACAGCCTCATCATTCTTGAAGTGCCCGGTAACGAATAGAACTCCCCTGGAGAGTGATCTATGAGTGACCGGGATCCCGGCATATGCTGAGGCGGCAATTCCAGAGGTGATTCCCGGGACGATCTCAAATCGGATCTTCTCTCTCTTGAGAACAAGAGCCTCCTCACTGCCACGACCGAAGATAAATGGATCACCTCCCTTGAGTCTAACAACACTACGCCCATTTTTGGCAAGATTAACCAGGGTCTGATTTATCTCATCCTGGGTCATTGAGTGTTTGCCACAACTCTTGCCTGCATATATGCGTGGCACCCCCTGGGGTATAAGATCAAGAATTTCCTGGCTTACCAGACGGTCATGAACTACTACCTCAGCCTGCTCAATACGTCGTAATGCCTTGATTGTAAGTAGGTCTGGGTCTCCAGGGCCGGCACCAATCAGGGAAACTACCGGTTCTCTATTAATACTCTTGTTCATATAGGCAAATGTAGTAGATAACAGAGTCTCCGTAATTGATTCATATCAATAACAATGCTCCATTATCTTCATAGAATGGATACCTGTAACCGCACTCGGAAGGGTTAATTTATATTAGTAATTTGTGGTTTGATCTAGATCAATGAACTGCAGGTGACTTTTGGTGGATCCTTAGTGGCGTGTGAAAAAACCTGACAACAGGAATGGGAATTATCTTTGTTCTCTACCTGCTGTTTTAACTTCTGTAAATTGTAAAGAGGGATATCCAAGATGATTGATGGTAAGAAGAGGAGTTTCAAGAGGGGTGCAACCCTGGGTCTGGCAATAGCCATTACTCTGGGATTATCAGGGTGTGGTGACTCTGGTGATTCAGGCGCATCAAAAACGGCAGCACCAGCACCGGCTCCAGCAGCAGCCCCAGCACCGGCTCCTGTCCCAGCAGCACCAGTCAAGGTGGCTGCGTCCGGGCCATCACTATCAGAGGCTGATTTTGAGCACTCCAAGAAGCTCTACTTCCAGCGCTGTGCAGGTTGTCACGGTGTACTGAGAAAAGGGGCGACAGGCAAGAGTCTGGAGCCAAAAGATACTCGTGAGCTAGGTCAGGAGCGTCTGGAGAAGATTCTGACTTACGGAACAGACGGTGGAATGAACAACTTTGATGATATCTTCAGCAAGGAAGAGATCTCAATGATGGCCACCTACATTCAGTTGGAGCCACCAATTCCACCAGAGATGTCACTGGCGATGATGAAGGAGCGTACCGAGGTATTTATTGATCCCAAGGACTATCCAACCAAGCCACTACATGGACGTAACTGGGAGAACTTCTTCGTAGTTATCGAGCGTGATGCTGGTAAGGCAGCAGTAATCGATGGTGATACCAAAGAGATTATCGACCATATTGACACTGGTTACGCAGTACACGTAATCAAGGCTACCGAGCACCATGAGACCGAGCATCCTGTTGGCGGTGTTGCCGGACGCTTCTGGTACACAATGGGTCGTGATGGCGTAATGAGCAAGATCGATCTGTGGCAGAACCCAGGAAGCATGCTGGTTGCCAAGACCCAGATTGCATATGATGCACGTGATGTTGCGATCTCTGGAGATGGTAAATATGTAATTGGTGGAGGCTACTGGCCACCACACTTCGTAATTGCCGATGCTGTTACCATGGAGCCACTGAAGGTAGTATCCACTCGTGGGGTAAATGTTGATGGTGAGTATGTAAATGAGTCACGTGTAGCTGCGGTCTACACCACTCCAAACGAGCCAACCTTCCTGGTTGCGGTCAAGGAGCTGGGGCAGATGTGGCAGGTTGACTACAGTGATATCGAGAATTTGGATATCACCAAAATCGACTCTGCGAAGTTCCTCCATGATGGATTCTTTGATCCAACCGGACGTTACTTCCAGATTGCGGCAAATGCATCCAACAAGATGGTTGTAGTAGATACCAAGACCCGCAAGCTTGAGGCGATGATTGATACCACTGGCAAGAAGCCACACCCTGGCCCTGGTGCAAACTGGGATGATCCAAAACATGGTCCTGTAGGTGCTACGGTCCATCTGGGAACAGGTATGGTAACTGTATGGGGTAATGATCCAGCCGGTACACCAAGCAAGGCCTGGAAGATCGTACGTGAGATTGAGACTGATGGAGCAGGTGCATTTATCCGTACCCATCCAAACTCCAAGTATGTATGGGCAGATCAGGTCAAGAACCCTGAGCCTGAGATACAGCAGTCTGTACAGGTTATCTCCAAGGAGACCGGCGAGATCGTCAAGACTATCCGGGTAACTGAAGAGCAGGGCAAGGCGGCACTCCATATTGAGTTTAACAAGGATGGAAGTGAGGCTTGGGTATCTGTCTGGAACCGTACAGATAACTCTAACCCAACTGGTGAGATCGTAGTCTACGATGCAGATACTCTTGAAGAGAAGGCTCGTATCAAGGGGCTGACCACACCAACCGGTAAGTTCAACGTTTATAGTAGAACTAACCACGTAACTTGATGAGAGAGGCCCCTTTAACCTGACTGGTGAAAGGGGCTTTTTACAAGAGGAGGTTTTTTGTTTTGTTTAGGAGAACTATAAAGATGAAGAAATTATCATTGACTGCATTAAGTCTTGCAGTAGGTGTTGCAATGGGAGGGGTTGGCACTACAGTAAGTGCTGGGCCATCACTATCAGAGGCTGATTTTGAGCACTCCAAGAAGCTCTACTTCCAGCGCTGTGCAGGTTGTCACGGTGTACTGAGAAAAGGGGCGACAGGCAAGAGTCTGGAGCCAAAAGATACTCGTGAGCTAGGTCAGGAGCGTCTGGAGAAGATTCTGACTTACGGAACAGACGGTGGAATGAACAACTTTGATGATATCTTCAGCAAGGAAGAGATCTCAATGATGGCCACCTACATTCAGTTGGAGCCACCAATTCCACCAGAGATGTCACTGGCGATGATGAAGGAGCGTACCGAGGTATTTATTGATCCCAAGGACTATCCAACCAAGCCACTACATGGACGTAACTGGGAGAACTTCTTCGTAGTTATCGAGCGTGATGCTGGTAAGGCAGCAGTAATCGATGGTGATACCAAAGAGATTATCGACCATATTGACACTGGTTACGCAGTACACGTAATCAAGGCTACCGAGCACCATGAGACCGAGCATCCTGTTGGCGGTGTTGCCGGACGCTTCTGGTACACAATGGGTCGTGATGGCGTAATGAGCAAGATCGATCTGTGGCAGAACCCAGGAAGCATGCTGGTTGCCAAGACCCAGATTGCATATGATGCACGTGATGTTGCGATCTCTGGAGATGGTAAATATGTAATTGGTGGAGGCTACTGGCCACCACACTTCGTAATTGCCGATGCTGTTACCATGGAGCCACTGAAGGTAGTATCCACTCGTGGGGTAAATGTTGATGGTGAGTATGTAAATGAGTCACGTGTAGCTGCGGTCTACACCACTCCAAACGAGCCAACCTTCCTGGTTGCGGTCAAGGAGCTGGGGCAGATGTGGCAGGTTGACTACAGTGATATCGAGAATTTGGATATCACCAAAATCGACTCTGCGAAGTTCCTCCATGATGGATTCTTTGATCCAACCGGACGTTACTTCCAGATTGCGGCAAATGCATCCAACAAGATGGTTGTAGTAGATACCAAGACCCGCAAGCTTGAGGCGATGATTGATACCACTGGCAAGAAGCCACACCCTGGCCCTGGTGCAAACTGGGATGATCCAAAACATGGTCCTGTAGGTGCTACGGTCCATCTGGGAACAGGTATGGTAACTGTATGGGGTAATGATCCAGCCGGTACACCAAGCAAGGCCTGGAAGATCGTACGTGAGATTGAGACTGATGGAGCAGGTGCATTTATCCGTACCCATCCAAACTCCAAGTATGTATGGGCAGATCAGGTCAAGAACCCTGAGCCTGAGATACAGCAGTCTGTACAGGTTATCTCCAAGGAGACCGGCGAGATCGTCAAGACTATCCGGGTAACTGAAGAGCAGGGCAAGGCGGCACTCCATATTGAGTTTAACAAGGATGGAAGTGAGGCTTGGGTATCTGTCTGGAACCGTACAGATAACTCTAACCCAACTGGTGAGATCGTAGTCTACGATGCAGATACTCTTGAAGAGAAGGCTCGTATCAAGGGGCTGACCACACCAACCGGTAAGTTCAACGTTTATAGTAGAACTAACCACGTAACCTAAGTAGAGTAGTGGCCGGCACCTGCATATCAGGTGCCGGTTTTTTTATATAATTTATTTGTACTGCCTGAGGAGCCTTTAATGCCGATTCCTGAAAGACCAAGTTTCAAAGAGAGAATAAAGGTGCTGTTTTCGCGTCGTTTGATCCTCAATACGACACTTGGAGGTGGTCTGGTGTTTGCCCTGTTTGGAATTATCTTTTGGGGTGGATTCAATACGGCAATGGAGGTAACAAATACCCTGGAGTTCTGTATCTCATGTCATGAGATGGAGGACAATGTATACAAGGAGTACCAAAAGACTATCCACTATGCGAATCGTACTGGAGTACGGGCAACCTGTTCGGATTGTCATGTGCCTGATCCATGGATACATAAGGTAGCCAGAAAGATTGAGGCCAGTAACGAGGTGTTACACAAGATGTTGGGGACTATTGATACCCCTGAAAAGTTTGATGCAAAACGTCTGCAGTTGGCAAAAAATGTATGGCGTTCGATGAAGAGTACTGACTCCAGAGAGTGTCGGAACTGTCACAATTTTGAGGCGATGAATGGAGACATGCAGAAGCCTCGTGCGATGAATCAACATACCAATGCGCTCAGGTCAGGACAGACCTGTATCGACTGCCATAAGGGTATTGCGCACAAAGGGGTTCATAAGCTGTTGAGTGATGAAGAGAAGGAGGCGATGGAGGCCCCTGATGAGTCACTGGCGAAACCTGAGGCAAAACTGTTCCAGCTGGCTGATCTGGATCCGGTAGCTGCGGCAGCAGCCAAGGCTGCAGCAGAGAAGGCAGCAGCAGAGGCAGCAGCAGAGGCAGCAGCCTCGGCCCAGGCAGGTAATTGGGAGACTATTGTGGGACGAGAGATTCACCTCATCTATCCTGGCCAGACATCCATAGAGTGGGTGCTGAATGGAACAGATCACGGTGGAGCAAATGCCTTTAAAAAGGGTGGAGATCGATGCGTTACCTGTCATGACAAAGAGGCCAAGATTATGGGCGACCGTATAGTTGGTGGCACGCATGAGAAGGCGATGGAGCCAACTCCGATTGCTGGCAAGCGGGGTGGAGTTCCTGTCATGGTGAAGGCCGCTCATGATGGCGATAATCTATACATGCAGTTTACCTGGCATGATGTTGACCACCATACAGCGGGGCATAAGTCGGTTGTTGAGGCTGAGCGGATGGATCCCGAGAACCCTGTCAAGCTGGCGATAATGTTTGCGACCGATCAAGTAGAGTTTGCAGACCGTTCAGGATGTTGGGGAACTTGTCACCATGATGCCAATGGCATGCCCCATCAGCCAGAGGGTACAGATGTAACCAAGTACACCAAGGAGTCACGCACCAAGATTGAGGTCAAGGGGCGTCGTGGCAAGAAGCGTGGTGGCTGGGACAAGTTGAGAAAGCCTGAAGAGATTAAGGCTGCACTTGATCAGAAAAAGATCATGGATCTTGTGCGCTACAAGGCTGGCAGCAACCAGGCAGAAGATGGAATGATCCTGGCCAGCCGTGATATGAGTGGTAACAGTGATGACCTTGAGTTTGAGGGCAAGAGAGATGACCAGGGAAACTGGGTGGTAGAGATGAAGCGTAAGCTGAATTCCGGTGATGCAGATGATCTGTCACTGGCGCTGGACCAAGTCTATAATTTTGGTTTTGCTATCCATGATGACTACACCAATGGACGCTTCCACCATGTCTCATTTGGTTACAAGCTTGGGTTTGATGACCCAAAAGCGGAGATCAATGCTGTAAAATGGTGAGATGATAATTATTAATTACAGGCCTCTCATGCTTCTGCTGGGAGGCCTTTTTTTTGTTTCAGGATGTTCAAATGATCTGCCTGTGCCAAAGGTGGTTGAGATTGAGATCATTAATTATGGATACCAACCACAAACTGTGACCATTAATCCCGGTGATACAGTACGCTGGATTAACCGTGAGAAGAGACAGTACCACTCGGTAAAACTTGATGGTGATGGTGGCGGTGGTTCGGTTAATTCAGAGTATCTCTTTCCTGGGGAGAGCTGGGAGCATACCTTCAGTCAAGAAGGGGTGTACAACTATATGTGTGGCCCACATTCGGAAATGGTTGGAGCTGTGAAGGTGAAATCACTCATCTAGGGTTTCTCGCATCTTCTCGGCATTGAGGATGTGGACCTCGTAGCCATGAACCTCAATCATCTTGTTCTTTTTCAGTTTCCCAAGAATGCGAGAGAAGGTCTCTCTCTGAATCGAGAGTCTGGAGGCAATTACACTTTTCTGGGTCGGTAACTGAAAGGTGCCTTCATTGTCCTCGGCAGGAATGAAGGTGAGCAGATAGCTTATCAATCTGTGGGTGGCATTATGCAGGCATAGGCCATCTATCTCCTGTACATAACTCTGTAGTCGCATACTAAGGTCAGACATGATCGAGAAGGTAGTGTCCGGATCTGAGCGCAAGATATTTTTGTATATCTTACTGTTGAAAACAAAGATCTCTCCACTCTCCAGGAACTGGCTGTTGACAGGGTAGGTGCCACCATCCATAAACATCATCGCCTCAGCAAAGGATTGGCCAGCCTGGAGAATATTTACCGTCTTCTCACCGCCGTCGAGGGCTAGTAGATAAAGTCGAATGGTGCCGGTTCTTACGATAAAGAAATGGGTTGCTGCTTCATCTTTAAGGAACAGGGTCTCATTTGGTTTTTTTCTGATTAGTTCGGATGTCTCCAACATCTCTTGCATGGACTCTTTGGTGAGAGAGGCAAAAAGCGGAGAGCGGCGAAGTTCACGCTCAAAAACAGTGGATAGAGACATAGGTTATTTGGTAATTGTGTTTTATAATTTTCGCTATAGTGTATAGGTATTATCTGGGCTTGTTAAGGTTTTGATGTAAATCAAATCACAAAAAATGGTATCTTAGGTACACTATGGTTAGTTCTGTTTAACCCCTGAGAGGAATGAGTTTTATGAAGAAAAGTTACTCTATGTTTGCGCTATTTTCATTAATCATTATAGCGCTGGTAGTTGTCTTTCTGGGGTTCGTGGTATTTGGCCCGGGTAATCCGGTTCCATGGGTAATATTGGTTATTCTGGCATTGATCCCATACTTTCATGAACGCAGTGTGCGCAAGGAGTATATAGAGTGGAGTAGCCAGTACGAGGTTGGTGTCAAATTAATTGACCATGACCACCAGAAGTTGGTTGGGCTGTTAAACCAGGTTGTCAGTGCCTCTCACTATAATATGGGGAAGGGGTATGTGAAGGGTGTCATTGAGGAGCTGATCGAATATACCAAATACCACTTCGAGCGCGAGGAGGGGTTGATGCGGGATAACAACTGGACTGATATTGATGCCCATATGAAACAGCACAGGGATATGGTGGATAAAGTGGAGGCCTTTAGTAGTAAATATACAGGGGATCTGGATGGTCAGGAGGAGCTCAGTACAGAGATTCACCACTTCCTGAAGGATTGGTTGCTTGACCATATTGTACGTACCGATAAAGAGCTTGGTCAATTCCTGATATCCAGTGGAGTGAAGTAGAGTTAGATGAGATATCCAGGCAGGCTATTTGGGGTTGGTGCACTACTCCTCTCCTTTGCGATCTATGCTGATGCACCGCTGGATAATGAGCTTACTCTTGCAATGGCAGCCACCCCAAACGTGGAGTCGGGCAGAGAGGTTTTTAGACTCTGTGTTGTCTGTCACCAGATTAACTCATGGGGAACTATTGATGGCAGCTATCCACAACTGGCGGGACAGCATAGCAGTGTAATCATCAAGCAGATTGCCGATATCAGGGCAGGCAATCGGGATAATCCATCCATGCTGATAATAGCCCAGGAGAAGGTGATGGGTGGCCCCCAGGCAATTGCAGATGTAACTGCCTATATCCAGACGTTACCTATGACCCCGACCCCTGGCGTTGGCCCGGGACACAAACTGGGTAAGGCAGAACGTACATATTTCAGAAAATGTGCCGAGTGTCATGGTGGTGATGGTGGTGGAGATTCGGGTAGATATTTCCCCCGCCTTCAAGGGCAGCACTATGCCTATCTGTTGAGACAGTTACAGTGGATCCGTGATGACAAGAGACGCAATGCCAATAGCGAGATGATGCGCAGGGTTAGCAAGATGAAGGATGCCGAGCTTTCAATCCTGGCGGACTATATCTCCAGAATCAGGCCGCCTGCAGAGGATATGGCACCAGAGGGTTGGAAGAACCCGGATTTTTAATCTGCTATCGGGGGCGACAGGTTGATCTGACGTTGAAAACTTCTTTACTGTTGTCGGCAGCTTTTTCAGGCATGGCTATGGTTATCAAAAAATCACCATCTGCTGTTGTCTCCGTCTTGGTAGTAAACCCAAGCTCATTAAGATGGCCGTAGAGTGGGTGTGGCTCAACAGAGATATGGAGCTGGAATGAGTCACCTGGCTGCAGTGTCATTGCCATTGATGTAGCCTGCTTGAAAGGTTCGGGACACTTTAGTCCGCGCACATCAATAACGGCTATAGGTTGATTGCTTCTCATTGAGTGGCATTATCCTACGGTTTCTCCTCTATAGTAAATAGCTATTAATAATTGCGATTACTGTCGCAAGGATCAGTCGTAAGGATCAATACTTGGGAATCTCTAAAAAAGTTTAATAGGATGGGGGTTTGGGGGATTTGACAAAATCTCTCTGATCCGGGCAGCCATATCATTGGCTGATATGCCATGAGCCAGTTTTGTTATGAATTCACCATTGGGAGCCATCAGAAAGACCCCTGAGGAGTGGTCCATAATGTATTGCTCAGGATCTCTCGATTCGTCCACAACCTTCTCATACTTCACATTATATATCCGGGCGACTCGGTCAGTCATGGCCTGAGTGCCGGTTAGTCCTGTCAGGGCAGGGTGAAAATAGTTAACATAGGTGCTTAGTACATCAGGGGTGTCTCTGGCAGGATCAACCGTAATAAAGTATGGCTGAATCTGCTCTGCATCATCCCCTATCCTGTTTAGTGCTGAAGAGATGGTGAGTAGTGAGGTTGGGCAGACATCGGGGCAGAAGGTGTATCCAAAGTAGACCAGGTGAAATTTCCCCAACATATCCTGATCAGTAAAGAGTTTGCCGTGATGATCACGTAGCATGAATTTGCCGCCAATATAGCTGGACGGTGTAGTGTCTTGGGCGCTGTTTTTAGCCACCTCTTTTGCAGACTCCTCTACAATTGAGTCATCCACATACTTGAGGCACTGTTTGATGGTGACTGTATTATGCTCCATCAACTTGAAGTAGTGGTCTTCTCCAGCCTCTATCCTTGATCCAAAACTGTCCAGTAGACCAATATTTAGAGTGGTTCCATCGGTAAGCAGAGATAGTGCATCTGGATCAATCTGTTGTTCAGTCAACAGACAGCTGTAGTCACCGCTCTTGAGCCGGGCTCTGTTTTGCAGAAATGAGAGCCCTCTGACTGGTGTCATTGGGGACTCTGCAACTACCCCTCGAATTTTTAGTGCATATGCCTGTTCAAAGTACTGCAAGGTATCATAGTAGGCCATTCCAATGCCGCTCTTCAATCCACGGTATCCATACTCCAGACGACGATCCAGTTCAGCCAGTCTTCTCAATAGATTGCGACGGTTGTTTTCATATAGTGACTTACGTTCTGGATCAAGCTTTGTCAGCGCCCTGGCAAGTTCATCGGTAATGATGAGAATATTGCGGCTATCAAGCCAGATGAATGGATCACGCCTCTCCTTGTTCCAGCGTGATGTAAGGACCTTGATCTCCTCATTGTCGAGCAGGGTAAAGAGGGTGGTGTTTGGGCCAAGCAGCTCTAGCTGATTAACCATAAACTGCTCCAGCTCGGGCCCTATCCATACAACCATATCTGCATCTCTGAGAGCATGTTGTTTGGATTTTGAGAGAGTTGCCGTGTATGGCGACTGCTGGTTGTCTACAAGTAGCTCGGGTGGGCGTGTATCTGCCAGTAGACCAGAGAGAATTGAGTGGATTGGTTTTATGGTAGTGACAACCTTGAGCGGCTCACCACTCCAGGTAGCTGAAGAGAAGATCAGTAGTGCAAAGATGGAGAGCAGTCTCAAAACAGCTTCTCCTGATGGTTCAGAAATCCTGTTTCCAGCTGCTCAATACTGCTATCAACCTGCTGACTGAGCTCTTTTTCACTGGGACATTGGGTTCCTGATTTTATAATGGCGAGAAAGGATTTGTTGGTTGCCTCGTCAAAAGCTATCCCGATAACCCTGATCTTGGGGACCGTTGCAACCATGGACCGCTTCATTCTACGGGTCTCATCGATGTATCCACAATTAAGAGCAATACCGTTAAGCTCACCCAGCTGCTTCACTCTCTCAAGTTGTTGGTCACTGACGGCATAAGCTGGTGCAGTCAGCAGTGCAAGACAAGGTATAAGGTATCTTTTTTTCATGGGGGTGAACTATCGGTTGTTGAGGAGTTGTTACTTGCAGACAATCTTACCAAATGCGAGACTGATATCGTGTTGATCAAGATCAAAAGTAGATATTCATGAGCTCCCCATGGCTACAGGCTGTACGCCCCAAAACCCTCTCAATGGCGGTAATTCCCGTTCTTCTGGGGGCTGTGGTAGCCCATACAGAGAGCGCTCTATTTAAACCGCTACTACTCTCCCTTGTCCTTCTGGCTGCTCTTCTTATCCAGATTGGAACAAATCTATACAATGATGTTGGGGATGCAGAGCGTGGGGCAGATGGGCCAGACCGTCTGGGTCCAAAGCGGATGGTAGCGGCAGGGGTGTTGAGTGCGGGCAGTGTTCGAAAGGCTGCGATTCTCTCTTTTTTTGGTGCTTTTGTAATAGGTGTGGCCCTGGTTGTGGTTGGTGGGTTGCCAATCATCTTTATCGGGTTGTCATCAATTGCCGCAGGGATCGCCTATACCGGAGGCAGACTTCCCATTGCCTACACATTTATGGGGGAGCTGTTTGTCTTTCTCTTCTTTGGGGTTGTTGCAGTTATGGGTACTACCTATCTCATCACTCTGCAGTGGAGCTCTACAGCACTGTTGGTTGGGTCCGTCATAGGGTTGTTGGCGGCGGCAGTTCTGGTTGTAAATAACTATCGGGATATTGATACTGACCGTGCGGTGGGGAAGAATACCCTGGCAGTCACTCTTGGAGCAGCGCTCACCAGGGTTCTCTATCTCACGCTTTTATTGACCCCATTTCTGGTGTTGCTGGTGCTCTCTGAACAACTTCAGAAGCCGCTACTGATCTGGGTTATGATGCCGGCACTGCCGGTTTCACTCTATCTGGGGAGAAAGATATATCTTCTCCCTCACGGTCGAGGGTTAAACCAGCTGTTGGCGCAGACGGCTCAGCTGCAGCTTCTGTTCGGGATATTGATGATGTTTGGACTTTACCTATGAAAATAAAAAATATAGCCATTGTAGCCGCTCTTTTACTCTCACCCCTCTCTCTTGCCGACACCCACAGTCAGGAGCATGAGGCATCAGTTCTGCTCCCCCCAACATCCATTGCCCAGTGGTACAAGCCACAAAACAAGCGACAGGTATGGCTTCATACCATGTTCCGTCTACGCCGCGCTATGCTGGCAATCCAGGAGTATACGGCTCTGCAGGATGAGAAGCTGCTGGACAAGTGGGGCTCACAATTTATCAAGGACTACAGAAGTATCACCGAGATGGTTCCAGAGTGGGGTGACGAGATTGAGCCAGGGTGGATTAATCGACTTGAGCAGGTGATCAGAGATAGAGATTGGGAGGCTATGGGTGGGGCACTCAGAAAGGTGGGGATGACCTGTAGCTCATGCCATGATGACTATCGTGCAGTTACTGCGGCACTATACAGAACCCCGGATTTTGAGAAGGTGATGGTTGAGGATAGTGAGACCATGGAGGATCTATCTTATAAAGAGACAATGAATAACCTTACAACTTCCATGAACCGTTTCAAGATAGCGGTTGAGGATGGTCGCAAAACTGCTGCAACGGAGTATCTTGAGATGTTCTCAATCAGGGTAATTGATCTGGGTGAGAGCTGTAGCGGATGCCACCGTGATGAACAACCTCGTGAACGCATTCTTGGTGAGGAGACAGAGTTCCTGCTGGAGGAGCTATCGGTTCTGCTGGCCGAAAATCCCGAAGGGGTTGGGAGAAAACTGGGTGAGGTGGGGGTTGCTGTCTGTGCTCGCTGTCACGGTGTTCATCGTACCCTCGCAGATCTGAGAAGAGTGGTTGAGCCATGAGTGACAAGGGAGAGCAGCTTTCGCAGACCTTCGGTTACTCCAGGGTTGATGAGCAGGAGCGTGAAAAGAAGATACGTGCCGTTTTTCAGGCGGTCGCCCCCCGTTATGATCTGATGAACGATATGATGAGCTTTGGTATCCACCGCCTCTGGAAGCGTCGTTTGGTAAAGATGGTCAACCCACAGAGCGCTGAGCTGATAGTCGATCTGGCTGGTGGTACCGGCGACATTGCCGAGAAGATGGCGGCAGAGGGGCGTACGGTTGTTGTAATAGACCCCAGTGAGGCGATGATGGCAGAGGGGAAGAGGCGAGGTATCAGGGGAGTCGAGTTCCGGGTGGGAACAGGGGAGTCCATACCCCTGCCTGACAGCTCGGTTGATCGTCTTACCATCTCCTTTGGTATCCGCAATATGACAAATATGGGGCAAGCTCTGAGTGAGATCAATCGTGTGTTAAAGCCTGGTGGAAAAATGTACTGCCTTGAGTTCTCCAGACCCCACTGGTTGATCAAGCCTTTTTATGATCTCCACTCCTTTTATCTGATCCCACGTCTGGGAGCATGGGTGGCCAAGGCGCCAATCGCCTACAATTATCTGGTGGAGTCAATTCGCCGCTTCCCCGATCAGGAGGAGATGAAGAGGATGATGGAGCAGGCAGGATTCACCAATGTCAGTTACAGAAACCTCACCTTTGGAATTGCCGCCATTCATACTGGTGAGAAATGAGTGTTGATGAAGTAGATATCACCCTGGAGACCAGTGGCACCGAGGGTGTTGCAAAACAAGTCAGCTTCTCTGTAGAGAGATTGCGAGCCAGTGCCCGCATGGGGCGAGCGTTGGAGGATCTTCAGTCTGGTGACTGCTGGCTTAACTGTCTGCCACTGAACCATGTTGGTGGTCTCTCTATCAAGTATCGCTGTGAAGAGGCAGGAGCCGCCATGCTGCTTCATGAGGGCTTTGACCCGGAAAAAATTTATGGTGATCTAAAGCGGCACTTTGTTACTCATATTTCACTGGTTCCGGTAATGCTCTCGAAATTGCTGGACTATTTTGGAGATAAGCCCGCCCCTACATATCTAAAGACGGTACTGATCGGTGGAGACCATCTGCCAAAGTCACTGGCCCAGCGTGCTGTAGAGAGGGGGTGGCCCATTGTGGTCTCCTATGGGCTGACAGAGACTGCATCAAGGATCACCATGTTGCGACTCTCTGGTGAAAATATTGCGGCATGGGATGATAGTGATGTAGGTCCTCCTCTGCCTGGAGTCTCTGTAACCATAGGGGGGCAGGGTGAGATCAGGATAAGGAGTGATCAGCTGCTGGGTGATCATGAGGTTGTAACCGCTGACCATGGGGCAGTTGATGACAGCGGTCACCTTCATGTTTATGGAAGGCTGGACTGTCGGATTATCTCGGGAGGCGTGACTATTGATCCTGTAACCATAGAGCAGCTGATGATCTCTGCACCAGGGGTAAAAGATGTGGGTGTAGGCTCTGTTCCTGACAAGGAGTGGGGTGAGCGTATTGTTGCAGTTATAGCTGGTGATATGAATCAGGACATTGTGGCTGGCTGGATGAGAGAGAATATTCCATCTGGTCTGCGCCCACGAGAACTGCTGTTGGTCTCCGAGTTAAGACGCAATCGTCTGGGCAAGCTGGATCGAGAGTGGTTAAAAAATCAGGCAGAGAGTGCGTTTAGCATACCCTGAATCTTTAGTCCGATCTCTGCTATCTCGTCTTCAGCAACTGACCCCTTAACAATGCCGGCACCGGCGTAGAGAATAGCTTTTTCATCTTCAACCATTGCGCAGCGTAGTAGCACATGGATCTCTCCATCTCCATCAGGATCAATCCAGCCGGCACCACCACAATACCCGCCACGGTAGCTGTTGTTGTGTTCAGTTAGCCACTGGAGAGCCGCTGTTCTTGGGGTTCCACAGATTGCAGGGCTCTGGTGAAGGGCCTCAATCAGCTCAAATATGGAGGTACTGTCTCTTCCGTCTTCTGTTTTCAGCCTCCCCTTGATCGCGGTCAGTAGATGTTGAATATTCTCAAGCTTGTGAATGGTTGGCGTGGCTGGTATATCTACGGTCTCACAGAGTGGTAGCAGTGCACTGCCGACAGCATCAACCACCAGCTGGTGTTCATGACGTAGCTTGGGATTCTTGAGCAGGAGCTGTTCCTGCATACTCTCCTCTTCTTCACTGCTGCCCCGGGGAAGGGTGCCTGCCAGGGCGTCAGACTCCACGTCGGCTCCTCGCTTGGAGAAGAGGCGTTCAGGAGGTGCGGCAATAAAATGTCTCCCTTCTATGGAGAACGAGAACTGCGCGGTTGATGGGCTGCTCCGTTCCAGTTTTTTCAGGGTTCGCTCTGTGCCTATCGGATTGGAGAAGTGAAACCGTTGCTGCTCTCCTATTACCAGCTTCTCGATTGTGTTGGAGTAAATGGTCTCAATAGCATCCCTGAAAATCTGATCTGCCGAATCAAGGCTGTTGTCCGGAGTAATGGTTGATGGGGCGCCTGGAGGAGGGTGGTTATCTAGAATTTCTCTCAGCTGGTTGATATCCTCCTGCCAGTTTTCCAGGATCTCTTCCTCTGCTATCCCCTCTCTCTGGTGTGAAAAAATGACACTCTGTCTCCCGCTCTGGTTGATGAGCTGAACGCGTGGCAGCATAAGTAGGGTGTTGGGGAACCCGTGCCACTCATTCTGCATTGGATCATCCTCATGGAATGCGTAATGAAACAGAGTTCTTGGTGAGGCTCCGGTCTCTTCCGGGTCAAAAACAGCCCATGAGTTTGTGAGTTGCAGAAACTGTTCCCTGGCCTCGGTAAAGCGTTCTCTCCCTCTCAGCTCTCTCTGCCATCCGCTCTGCAGTGCGAGCAGCCTTACCCCTTCACGTGGGCTCCTCCAGTAGATACCATTTTTTAGGGGTGGTGGGGCAGTGAATGGGCGCTCATTGAATGGCAGAATGATGCTGATAACCTGATCAATTTGGCTGTCACTGTTATTATAAACTAGATTAAGTTCATGTTTTAACTTATTGATCATTGGGTGTTGTCTAAGTAAAAACCTGGACTAGGTTCTTCGCTTGTGCTTTGTGAAGTCTGGCGGACGTTTTTCATTAAAGGCATTACGGCCTTCCTGTCCTTCGTCTGACATGTAAAAGAGGGCAGTGGCGTTACCTGCCAGCTCCTGAATTCCGGCAAGCCCATCGGTATCTGCATTAAATCCAGCCTTGAGAAGACGTAGTGCTGTTGGACTGTGCTGCAACATCTCCTGGCACCAACGGATGCTCTCCTCCTCCAGCTTGTCAGCGGGGACAACACGGTTGACTAGCCCCATATCCAGTGCCTCCCCGGCACTGTATTGACGACAGAGAAACCAGATCTCTTTTGCCTTTTTCATCCCTACGGTGCGTGCCAACAGACCCGCTCCAAGACCTGCATCAAAACTTCCGACCTTGGGGCCGGTCTGTCCAAAGATGGCACTGTCGGATGCGATGGAGAGATCACAGATCAGATGGAGGACATGGCCACCACCTATGGCGTATCCATTTACCATCGCCACTACCGGCTTTGGCAAGGTACGTATCTGACGCTGCAGGTCGAGTACATTGAGATGCTCTCCACCACTCTCATCCTTGTAGCCGCTAGCGCCACGAATCTTCTGGTCACCACCTGAGCAGAATGCCTTCTCTCCTGCACCGGTCAGGATAATGGCTCCTATCTCACTGTCCATATGTGCGCGGTGAAATGCATCTATCATCTCCTCTACAGTCTCCGGGCGGAAGGCGTTATGTACCTGGGGACGGTTGATGGTGATTTTGGCAATCCCCTCTGCACTATCGTAGAGGATATCCCGGTAGTTGGAATCGATATCTCTTATCCACTCAATCAATGTAGTGACTCCCAGTATTGGTGATGGTTACGGTTGCTGATATTGCGATCAATGGTCAATTCTATCAGTTTGGGATGGGGCTGTTGGAGCACCTCATCCAGGTATAGTGCCAGGCCATCTCTATCTGTTACCTCTCTGTAGGGGATATCATAGAGGGCGGCAACTCTCTTGAACTCTACCGTAGTTGGGGTTAGCCAAAGTGACTCAAATTCAGGTAGCTGGGCTGGGGGAAGATGGCTGAAGATGTTGCCGCCACCATTATTGATCACAATAATTGTCAGATCCATCTCCAGCTCTTTTGCCAGATAGAGGGCGTTCAGATTGTGAAAGAGGGTAAGGTCACCTAGTAGTGCAACAACAGGGGTGTCGGGGTCTGTAACTGCACGAATGCCACAGACGGTGGCAAGGTTGCCATCAATCCCGCTGGCCCCGCGATTTGCAAACAGTTTTAGAGGCTCCTCTCTTTGAGTCATCCAACCATCGATATCTCTGATCACCATGGAGTTTCCACTAAACAGAATGGTGCCGCCAGGCAGTTGTCGGTTTAGCGTCCTGATTACCTGATCTTCACTCAGGTCGTCAGGGTTGCTTCTCCATTCTGCCGCTAACCGCTCCTTCTCTTTTAGTGTATGAAGATGGCTATTACCAGCCTGTGGCTGTGGGCGTCCAGAGGGACACCCGCAAGGCGAAGCGGGGAGATTGTCTGTAGGGTTGGGGTCTGCATACTGTAGTAACTGTTGGCAGAAGGTTGCAGGGGAGGTAGAGATTTTTGTATTGGATAGTGATAGTGGATCGCTCCAGACAGTTTTGTGGTGCACGGTGATGTAGCGTTTTGGCAGGCTCTCTTGTAGCAGAGTAGCTACCGCTTTCGATAGCGGAAAACGACCAAACTGGATAACCCACTCTGGACGACATAACCTGCGGTTCTTCTCATTACGGAGGATTCCGTCGTAGTGGGTAAAGAACAGTTGATTGTCGTCATCTCCCCAGCGCAGGTTGGAGAGTGGGTCTGCAAAAACTGGAGCCCCAAGACTCTCGGCAAGCTGGTTCAGTACTGTATTGAAGCCCTTGGGATAATGTGACTCTCCACACAAGATAACCCCTGGTTTGCCACTGACCTCCTGGCATATCTCCTGGTAGTCAATAACAGGGATGGTGTTATCAGCATGGTCCCTGGCGGCATATTGCAGGCCACTATTGTGCCACTTGATCTGCTTGCTGTTGCGGGCAAGAAGTGGTTCTCTAAACGGGATATTCAGGTGGACGGGCCCCGGTGCCGGATTCTCCATTGACTCAATCATCTGTGGAACCAGCTCTGTCAGCTGAGTAACTGGATCATCTATCTCATCCGGGGGAGGGGTGGTGTATCTGGCACTAACCTGTTCCCCAAAGATATTGTTCTGGGCAATGGTCTGGTTGGCCCCACAGTTGTGAAGTTCTGGTGGGCGATCTGCAGAGAGTAGCAGAAGAGGGGTGGATGAGTGGTATGCCTCAATAACGGCAGGGAGCCAGTTTGCAACCGCAGTTCCAGAGGTGCAGATCAGAGCTGTTGGGACTTCTCTCTTTTTGCTCTGTCCAAGTGCCATGAAGGCTGCATCACGTTCATCTACGATGACCCAATATTTTGTATCGGGGTGACGAGCTACAGCAAGAGCCAGAGGAGTTGATCTGGAACCGGGTGAGATAACAAAGTGGGTTATGCCGCCATCCACCAGAGCCTGTATCAGGGTGGCAGACCACTGCAGGTTTATAGCACCTATATCACTCATATCTCTGCAAAATATCTCTGAGAGCATCAGGGAGGGGTATCTTCTCTCCACTATCAATAGAGGTGGTTACATGGGTAGTTGTAACTGTGGCCTTGAGTTGTGGCTTGCCGCCATCATCAAAACCATGCGTCAGGGTTTTCAGGGTAAATGAGTGGTTGCCAATGGCTGTCACCTGAATAGTAAGGGTAAGGGTTTCACCAAGTTTTATCGGTTGGTGATAATCCGCATCGGCATGGACCAGAGGGATGGCCTCTCCTCTCTGTTGAATAATGTTGTGAAGAGGCAGGTTGTTGCTGAATAGCATCTCCTCATAGGCATTGTGGGTCAGCCTGAAGAGCTCTCCATAGAAGAGCAGGCCGGCGCCATCAATCTCGTGAAGTTGAACTCTATGGGGGTAGGAGAAAAAATTATTCATGGCAGGGTCAGTATCCCGTTTTTTATCGGTAGAGCCAACATAAGATCTTCTGCTAGCAGTGATGAGGTTGCAAGCCCGTGAGCATGTCTCTGTTCCGGGTCAACAGCTCCAGCACAGTATGCTGCCGAGATTATGCCCACGCTACTCTCCAGTGCTGAGGTGATGATGACATCAACCCCTCTCTCTTTAAACTGAGTGGCAATCTTGAAAGTTGTATATGGTCCTCCCATCAGAGCAGGCTTAAGGACAACACGCTGGAGCTGTTCATTTTTTAGTAATGTCTCAACCCCAAAGTCAGACACTGATTCATCCAGTGCCAGCGGGAAGGGTGTCTCTCTCTGTAGTTTATTAATAGTCTCAAGGGTGGGGTTTTTAAGTGGCTCTTCCAGAGACTCTATATTTATGGGCATGGGTAGCGCTTGAATGGCAGAGATAAATTGAGATGCTTCCGTTATGCTCCATGCCTGGTTTGCATCAAGCCTTATTTCAGTGTGCTGTGGCAGTGTTGCAGCTAAGCTGTACAGTTGTGCAACCTCTTCATCAATAGATGACAGGCCAACCTTTACCTTTATAACTGATTCACCATCAACTGGTTCTGTTGCTTTGGCAAGAGTACCGGCAGGGTGGTTGACCCTGATTTTATTGGTGGCATTGGGGGATATCCAGCTGCCTGGGGTCAGGCCGCATCTTTTCGCCAGTATTGTAATCAGGGCAGACTCTACCCCACAACAGGCTGCAGGAGAGGTGTTGCGTAGATCTGGAAGTCTGGCCAGCAGGTCATCGACAGAGATGTTGTCTGCCTCTTCCTTTAATAGCTCCAGAGTTTTGCGGCACTGTTCCAGTGATTCGCTACCCATCTCTGGTAGAGGTGCCGCATCTCCCAGCCCTGCTACGCTATCCTGCTCACTTATCTCTACAAGAAAACCTGCACGATTGTTGATGGTTCCATGGCTAGTTACCCATGGATGCCTGAGTGGCAAGTGATAGGGGAGGATGAAGAGTGAATTAATCATCATCCAGGATGGATAGATAGGCCAGCAGGTTGTGAATATCTTCCTCGCTATACTCGTTGAAGAGGGATTCATTTGTCTCCTCATTGTCATGAACCCTGTTGCCATCCCTGTAGGCGAAGATCTGTTTCAATAGATATGCACTATATTGTCCAGTTAGTAGAGGAATACTCTTTTTAGGTTTCCCCTCCCCATGACGGCCATGACAGCTTGCACACTCTTGGTTGTAGAGCTTTTCTCCTGCATTCACATCACCTTCGAGCCTGGGTATGGTGAGTAGCTTCTTACTTAGTAGCAGACGTTCATAGGCATCAAAGTTCTCTTCATCTATTGGCGGAAGTTTTGAATAGAGTTGTATGGTCGGGAGGTATGCAGATACATCCAGCAGATCCTCCTCCGGCAGCTCTCGCTCCTTGGTGTATGGAATCATGGGGTGGTTGAGACGTTCACGACTTTTGAAACGACGTAGCTCCTCTGCAATGTATTTTTCCGGCAGTCCTGCTAGACGGGGATACTCTCCCTCCTTGCCCCCTTCGGCATATTCACCATGACAGCCTGCACATACCTCGTTGATCTCCTCACCAATCTCAAGATTTGCAGCAGATGAGATACCTGATACAACCACAATGGCCATTGCTCTGAATGTCTGTTTGATTCCTTCCATGGCAGGTATTCAGGATGGTAGAGTTGCTAAAGTTGATCACCACGGCGGAACAGCATATATCCGACAGAGGCAGCGACTGTACCTAGTACAAGAGGGTATGCCATAGCCCATACCAGATACCAGAACTCGCCAAAATGGTCGAGAATGAGATAGGCTGAGGGGCCGAGCAGAACAAGCTGAGGATCAAACAGCAGCATCGATGCGGTACGAAAAACCTGTAGTGGGTTGCTCAGTGCGATGGCAACAATAGTATCCGAGGGGATCTGTTGCTGAATCATTATGCCAAGCAGAATAAGATCCAGAAACAGTAGCAGGAAGAGCCAGATCATGAAGGCGCTACCCTGAGCCACATCTGGTGACCTGGCAATGGTGGAGATTAGCATCCCAATACCAAGGAAGCACCACGATAGAGAGAAGAGCATGGCTGTGTAGAAGAGGAAGATGGACCATGGAATCTCCATATCCTGAATAACTCCCCATGCAATTGCCCCTGCCATGGCAAGGAAAACAGGAAGGAAGACTACGGTAAAGCGACCAAACATCTTTCCCCAGAACCATGAGGAGAGAGATATGGGTAGTGAGAGCAGGTACTCAAAGATTCCTGCATCACGATCACCGGCGACAGAGCGTACTGTGGTTATCAGAATAAATATCGGGAGAATAGCCATTGATAGCTGAATGTATGTAATCAGGAGGCGGGAGAGTCCGACAAACCCCATTATTCTGGATTCAGTCAATCCAAAGGCAAATAGCAGGGCAATAATTCCCCCAAAGACAATTGAATATATAAGGAACCACTTGCTACGCAGTGACTCGGAGATATCTGCCTTTGCTGTCATCAAGGTGTGCTTCATGGTTTGCTACCATCCTGTGGCTGTTTGGGGCGATTGGCCTCTTCGGCACGGTGGGCAAGACGAGCCTTTAGTGAGGCATAGTAGCTCTCCTCCTGACTGAAGACAGAACTTCTCATCTCCAGGAAGCCGACTGAATCCTGAGTGGCTTTGGGTTGCGCACTAAAGCCATAATTCATCGGGGTATGGGTAACTTTTACATATTGTGCCTCTCTGGCGTTTAGCCACCCTCCATCTTGATAGTTGTTTACCCATATCTCGGTTTTTGGGTCATCTCTCCATGGCTGCTCTTCGAGCCAGAGTAGAGCACAGCCTATATCATCAAAAGTATATGGCTTATGGTGTTTGCCACCACGAATCTGGGCAGAGTGGTTGCGATCACTAAGTGCCATCATGCAACGATCACAATTGTCGCGATCCCAGGTGACATCAACCGGGCCTGTTGCGGGATCACCGCTACAACCAGCAAGAGAGAGCAATAGGGCCAGAGATGCCATCTTCAGTGAGTTTATGGTTGCCCATCTCACTGTCTGCTCTCCTCGATATTGACTGTTGCCAGCAAGGCGGCATAGCGTGAAAGTACTCCCAGAAAACGGAGGCGATCTGGTCCTGGAATAGTTCCAGTCCACTCTGTTTCAGAGTCCTGGTTGCTGAATCCCCATGAGCTGATGGCGGCAGAAAATGCTGGTTCGATACGAGTGGTCTTGATGGTGCAGTTGAGCAGGCTGGATAGCTCAACACTATCATCAACTCGATCATCCAGAATTACCTTGCCTCGATCCAGCTCAATCACCCGGTTTACCAGTGATGCAACCTCATCAAGTCGATGGCTGGAGATCAGCATTGCGGTCTCTTTTCTCTTCTTCTCAAGCATGGAGAAGAGGATATGTCTGGCCTCAGGATCAAGGTTGGCAGCCGGCTCATCCATTATGAGTAGATTGGTAGGGCGCCCAAGCGCTATGGCAATCAGCAGTTTCTGTTTCTGCCCGCCAGAGAGTTTTACAAATGGCCTTTTTTTGATGGTATCCAGTCCGAGCCCCAACTGTTCAGCTACTGATGCCATCTCTTCTGTGGAGCACCCACAGACACTGGCAGAGAAATCGAGAAGTTGTTGAACCGGCATCTTTAGTGGTGGAGGGAGTTGGGGTACAAATCCTATCCGTGAGAGAACCTCTTTTCTCTCCTTGCGAGGGCTCTTGCCATCAAGGGTGATCTCTCCATCGCAGCTGTATTCACCGAGCAGACAGCGGATCAGAGTTGTCTTGCCGGCACCATTGGAGCCGATAAGGGCAACCCTGTCACCAGTCTTGATCTCCAGATCAAGCTCCTGCAGAACTGTGGTGCGTCTGAAGCTCTTTGATACCCCCTGCAAGATGATCATTTTTTCTTGCTCAGCCCTTTGAAGTGGTAGCTTAGAGAGTCTGTTGGACAGACATCTACACACATGCCGCACCTGGTGCAGTCGGGACCTATGCCCACATTCACATCTGGTGCACGTCCCTTGATTGTCCACTCCAGCACATGTGGAACCAGACAGACCTTGCGGCAGTCTCCTTCATGGTGGCAGGCGTCAACATTGTAGTTGATCTTCAATGGGGAGAAGATACCAACAAAGCCATAGGTAAGGCCGATAGGGCAGGCATAGCGACACCAGGCTCTGCGCGAGTAGAGGATCTCTACAGTAAGCAGAAACAGTACCCAGAGCAGCGCAACTGTAGGGCCATAAATCAGTGCTCGACTCAGAATTCCCGTGGGGGAGATCGCCTCAAAAATCGTGTAACCGGTACCAAGTGCCAGGGCAATAAAGATGATATATAGGTAGAGGCGTGCCTTACGGTTAAAGAGATGGTTTTTGATTATCTTCTTTTCAACCAGTTTAATATGGATCATCTCGGCAAATTCCGAGAGCAGATGGTATGGGCAGACCCAGGAGCAGAAGGTGCGTCCGCCCAATAATAGCCAGAGGATAAGGATAGTGACAGTTCCAATAAGCAGGTTGATTACAACTGTCTTGAAGGCGAGCATCACCTGCAGAGCTGAGTTTAGGTCAGCCATATGGAATCCAAGAAAACGGGATGCAGTTAGTGCGCCCTCCAATACCTGGATATCCAGCGTATAGGAGACGACAAAAAGGAGGTTAATCAGGATTAGAGTGGTCCAGCGTCTTTTGCGCCACTTTTTGTTGTGAGTTTCACGATATATCTGGTGCTCTTCACGTGCCTTTACCTTATCTATATCGCCATTTTTTCTCTTGCGCTCATGGAGCTCTTGCGCCGCGGCAGAAATTTTTTCAGGAGGAGTTTTGGCGGGGCTTTTCCCCATCATTATGTTGACGCAATACTTGCCGATCTTCATGCGACATCCTCCCACACTTTTCTCTCATCTATGACAATTGATGGAGCAGCAGTTGGGCAGACCATCTCGCAGACTCCGCATCCTACACATCCCTCCAGCACGGTAGGGCGGTAACGCAGGCCACCATCTGGCTTCTTCTCTACGGAAAGCATGATTGCCCGGTGTGGAGGACACTGATTCTTGTCTCCGGACGGTGGTTTACCTGCATCACACTGGTTGGCCCGTATCTCTATTGGACAGAGGCGAACGCAAAGATCACAGAGTGGCAGATCAAAATGTTGTTCATTAAGTTGTTGTGGCTCCCAGCGGTCAATCTCGTCAAAGCGAAGCTTGCCGTTGTACTCGGGCCCACGGGTAATCCCCCTGAACCCCTCTTTTTTCATCGCAAGACATTCATCTGGCAGTTCAAGGCGCGCGATCCCCATCCTGGTTTCATGGGAGTAGTTGATCTCATGGGTCAGTGCACCGGTTGGGCATGCCAGAACACACTGCAAGCCATCACAGGAGAAGTCACAAGCCTGGTCACGGGCATCAATATAGGCTGCCCCCTGACCCTGGCCATCAAAAATATCTGCCAACTCAATGGCCTCTACCGGACATACCTGAACACACTGCCCGCACTTGATGCAGGAGGCCAGGTACTCCTTCTCATCGAGGGCGCCGGGGGGGCGTAATCTAGGGGCAGTATTGCTTACTGTGGGTAGCAGGGTAAGTAATGAGAATCCTGTAACCCCAACAACCATGGCTGAGGTTCTCATGAACTCTCGACGCTCCCTCTCTTTTCTTGATAGACGCTTAGGTCTCTTCTCTGATTCGCTCATTGCAGGCTATTCTCAAGTAGTCTTAGTGATGATGACCAATCCTTTTTGGCCTGTTTTTCATCTTCAATTGTAGCTTCCTCTATTAAATCGTTCAGCTCTGCTGTTGTCTCGGCAACACGATTTTCACTGTTTAGTATACGGCTATCCAGGGATGCCAATAGTGGTTTTTCATCCCTCAACAGTAGTGTTGGTTCAGAGAATGGGGCAAGCTGCTCAAGAAAATCAAGTGATGCAAGAAGTGGTGTTCCCATAAAGAAGCGGGCATCAGGGCGGTCCATCCAGAGTCGATCAGCATAGGCGTAGAGCTCGTAGGGCGTATCTCCAGTGCCGTCACTATTCTGATCAAATCCCTCATAGTCATCCCAGTGATTTCCTTCCCACACATTTTTGGTGGCACCGCCGTTTCCATCGACAGCCACCTGCGTGATGTTGTCCTTGAAGCTATTATTGCGCGCAACATTTCCCCACCACGGGGTATGGAAGAGCATACCGATGCCATTAAAGGCAATCAGGTTGTCCTCCATCAGGTTGATGGTATCTGGTTGGTATGGGGATACATCACTATAGATGCCGGTGGCACAGTATAGAATCTTGTTGCCGGTGATTTTAACGTCACTGGTCTCCTTGAGCCCTATCCCCATCCCTGTTGTCCCCTGAGAGTGGGCTATATAGTTGTTTTTGATTACTGCACTATCACTGTACATCAGGAATATACCTACAGAGTTGTCTGTATACTCATTCTCCTCAATCAGATTTCCCTGTGAGTACATAAAGTGGAGAGCATAGCGTCCACCGGATGATCTGTTGCGAGCAATGGTGTTGTCTTTCGAGTACCAGACAACCATATCTCGAGAGTTGGTAATAATGTTATCGGTGACCTGGTTATCAAAGCTATACCAGAGTCGGACCGAGTCCCCCTGAAGACCAAGAGCCCGATCACTTTTAGAGCTGATTTTGTTGCGACGAATAATGTTGTTCTTTGATTGGCTCAGGTCGATCCCGAACAGACACTCTTCTATGGAGTTGTCCTTCACTACATTAAAGTCTCCCTTAACCTGAACCCCGGAATCTACATCATTATGAGAACCGCCAGAATTGATTAGGCGGAGATTCTGTAGAGTTGCTCCATCAGTATCCAGGTAAATTACACTTCCTTTTCCACCTGCATCAATGGTAACCCCATTCTTTCCATCAATGGTGATAGGGGTCTCAATGGTGACGGGACCAGCATATATTCCTGCTGGTGGTGTCAACAGACCACCCTTTGGGGTGGCATCTACAAGATCCTGAAAGGAGGGAAGATCTGTAGCCTTAGACTGAGGCATGATCACAGAAAGAGTTACAGTTAATGCTGTTAACAGTAACCAGCGTGTAGTGAGATGAGGTCGGTTCCAGCTCTCCACCATCACTTGTTTCACGTTTACGGACTTCGACTAAATCGATCGGTTTTAATTGTGCGATGATTTCAGGCGAATCAGTGCAACTGCAGCCAGAACTACAGAGTTGAGCATGATTAGTCCAAAACCATAATTTGGGTATGAGTAGGTGGCAAACTGGGCAACCTTGCCAACCCCAAATACGGTTGGCATAAATGGTTTTACAGTAAATGCACCCATCTCACTCAGATTGTGACCAAACCACCAGAGCCATCCGGCGTAATCCATAATAAAGAATATTGGCAGTGCCATGGGAACAAGAATCAGTATCCAGGTAAAGATTTTCTCCATCTTCCAGAGGCCAATTATAATCAGTGCCATGGCAGCCAGCAGTCCGCCAAAGACAATATTGGTAATGGTCATAATTAGCTCGGTACGCTCAATATCAGTCATTCCTACCTTGTCTGCCATAATCCCGCAACGAGACATAAATTCACTCTGTTGCTGTTCGGTAGTCATGGATGAGTCACTCTGAATCATCTTGTACATTTCATGGAAGGTGGACATGACGGCAGGGGTCGCACCAGCGTTGACCAGGAGATCATTCAGATCTTCAAAAGGACGCTCCTGAGTTGCATATAGGTCAACATAGGTCATCTTTTCTGCATAACTGTCACAATCCACCCCAATGGTTGGGAAGTAGCGTGCCAGGGCCTCTTCATAACTCGCCTCGATAGCCTGGGTTCCGCTCCAGCTCTCTATCTCTTCAGGATTTAGTTGCATGGTGCTCATCAAGTCGTCACGATAGGGAGAAGACTGCATATTCAATCCACCTTCGGTGTAAAGGGTGGTGTATGCCCAGCCAGCTATTACAATGGAACCAGCCCCCATCAGCATGATACGTTGTCGATTATTGGGTATGGCAAAGGCGATAATCATCAGCCCAAGCAAAACAAATACAAATGGAGATACCGCACGCTCTACCGGGGCACCGGCAGCAATTGGATACATTCCCACATAGTGGTTGATGGCGTCCATCTCATGTTTGCAGTTGAGAGCCTCCTCCTCAAATTTCTCTTCGGTCTCGACTTTCTCGCAACCATTAAAGACACCATTGACGTGGAAGTGGATGCGAATCCCCTGAGGGAATGCAGCTTCTGGATACTGCGGCGCCTTTAGTGATACCCACCAAACCGGGCTATAGAAGATGGAGATCAGCAGACCGATGGCAACCATGGAGAGGGTGCCGATAATAAAGTGCTGTTTTGTGCTGGTAGTGCTCATGTTGTAAAAACCCTTATATCTTTTGTTGTCTGGTTTTATTGCCCTGTCTTGTTCTATACGTCGTTACTCACTCCTCCATGAGAAAATCTGGATTCACCCTCCTGTAGGGGAGGGTGAATCAAACATTAGTCGTAGTCGGGGTTGATCCAGCCAACAGCCCCCAGATCCTCTGCAGGTACAGGGATACGGGATGTATAGTCTATAACCGCCTTCATATCTGCATCACTGAATTCGGCAATCTGCTTGACCATGTCAGGGTTGGCATTACGGCGCTTGCCATCACGAATCCACTCGAACTGACGCAACATATAGGCATAGTGCTGCCCATGGATCTTGGGATAGAACTTCTCCTGGTTGCCCTCACCATTGTCACCATGACACTGTGTGCAGTTTTTCTTGTAGAGCTCTTCGCCTCGGGCAAGATCTGTTCCGTCACCCTTGCCATTGTCCGGGTTCATTGGCAGTTTGGCGATGTAGTCGGTTACATCTGCAATTGCCTGCTCGTCACCAATCGACTCAGGAAGGGCAAAAGGGTACATTGTTGGGTTATCACGATTCAGGGCACGAATATCTGCCAACTGTTTGATCAGTACATTTTTGTGCTGTCCTGCCAGTTGGGGGAATGTTCCGTTCTGCATCCCCCACCCCTCCAGAAGGTGACATGCAGAGCAGACCTCGTATACCTCGATTCCATTCTCACGGTCAGGAGTAAGTGTCATTGCAACACTCTGCTCACCTTCACCGGTATTCCAGTCCTTTACATCGGTAACCTGTCCACCGGCTGATACCGAGGCGTTAACTCCTATTCCAATAAATGCGACCCCAGCCACAATTGCCGTAATTTTCTTCATCAATATCTCTCCACTATGTTCTGTTTATTCAGGCGTTCTATAGATTATGTGATAGAGCCATTTTTTGCTTTGATCTGTGTCAATGCTCTCTTTTTACTTCAGGGTTGATAGCCACTCGGCAATCTCTGCCATCTCTGTCTCATTAACCAGCCCCATTACACCTTGCATGGCGGCAGCACCGCCGTTATTACGAACTCCGGACTTGATATCCTTCATCTGATTAAGAGCATACTCTTTGCTCTGGCCAGCCAGTTTTGGGTATGTAGGAAGTACAGGGGTCTGTGCATCCTTTCCATGACATGCCCAGCATGTCTTGCTCTCATAGAGTGCTGCACCATCTGCCGATGCTGTTGTAGCCATTGTAGATAACATGGCTATTGATGTTGCTACCAGGAGAGTTTTACTAATATTCATTATCTATTCCTCTGTTCAATTATTGTCAAACTGCATTAGATCCTATTCAAACTTTATTTCCAAACTATTTCAGAACAGTTTTTCAAGGAATTTTTATTAAAAAAGGGGAGAGCAATAAATGCTCTCCCCTTAAGGACTAACAGTGTGTTAGTTGCGCATTATTTAGCTTGCACAACCGCACCGTGTTGTTCCAGGTAGGTTTTGGCGCGCAGACCAATGTCCGCAGCCTTCACCTGGTACTGCCACCACTGACCAGCCTGCAGAGTTGCATTCTGGAAGTCGTTGGCAGCTGCAGATTCCTCTGCCTTTTTCTGCCATGCTGCAGCAAAGCCCAACTGATCAACGGCATCCTCAACCAGTGCAGTTACTGGTGCGAAGTCCTTGAAGTTGGTGCTGGTGATATAACCTACAACACTGTCGATAATGGCTTGCGTATCCAGATTGGTCTGGTACTGCTTGTCATAGTCTGCCTTGTTATAGGTTGTACCATCAACAATCTCACCCTCTACAGCCTTGTAGCCTTTGGGTTTGACCAGCAGATAGCCTTCCATCTCAAGGTGGAGTGCTGAACAGAACTCAGTACAGTAGTAGGGGAATACGCCCTCTGTGTCTGCCATGAATGTTGCAGATACAGTCTTTCCTGGTTCCAGTGAGAGGTTTACATTGGTGCCGTTGATTGCGAAACCGTGGGTCTCATCCTCAGCACGCTCCAGGTTGGTAAGGTGAATAATTACCTTGTCACCAACCTCGGCCTCAATGGTCTCTGGAGTGATATGTGAACGGATCACAGTACCAAATACCTCAACAGTACAGTTGTCACCATCACAGGTGCGAGATGTCTTCTCACGACCAGCACGGGTCTTGTAAGGAGAGCGCTTGTCGGAGCGGCTATCCCAACCAGACTTGTAGCGGATAGCTGGCTTAAGCTTGTCTGCCTTAATCGCAACCGCGTAGTGCGGTTCGCCCAGTGGTATAGGCATATCATAGAGCAGCTCCATCTTGTCGCCACTGATATCGATCAGCTGGTGGTTCTGTGGATGGAGTGGGCCGACAGGATTGAATCGGTCAATCGCCAGCTTGTCCAGTGCTACCAGATACTTGCCGTCTGGAGATGCAGAGTCACCCTCCATAGTCATCAGATGGCCAATATTGTAGTGAATGGAGAGCTTGTCCAGAATCTCACCAGTACAGTAGTTCCACTTGGTGACCTGAGAGTCTACGTAGATAGAGGTGTAGACAGTACAGTCTTTGGAGTCATACTGCGTATGCAGTGGCCCAAGACCAACCTGTACCTGTCTTTCCAAAGCATCTTCCAGAGAGACAATGGGGATACCATAGTCATCACGAGCCTCATATTTACCGGCACTGTGTGCAGCCATCATCTTCGCGAAGCTGTATACATATGCGTGGCTATCCAGCTTGCCGGATACGATCATGAACTTGCCGTCAGGAGAGACGTCAACACCATGAGGACTCTTTGGTTCAGGAACCAGGAATAGAGCATTGTTCTCAACCATGGTCTCCATGGAGAGCACATCCATGCCATTCACTGATTTACCCTTGCCGGCCTTGTAGAGCTCTACTGCCTTCTTCCAGTTAACTGCATGGAGGAAGTCAGTATCCTTCTGCGAACAGCCTGCCTCATAAGGAGGACGCCCCTTCTCGATACCGCCTACGTAGCGCTCGGAACAGAATGAGTTGGTGAAGGACCAGCCATCACTACCAAACTTGCCGAAGTCGGAGAGGTCCTGACTGTATGGAGGCATCTCAACTGTAAATGATTGAGATGGATCAAGGCGACCTATCTCACGGTTGAATTTCCAGTAGGTAACACCGCCACGATAGCGGTCATTGAACTGCTCCAGAGGTACATACTCATCCTCAAATGGTGCAGGGTACTGGGCTGCCTCAATTACATAGTCAGTATTTGGAGTTACAAATGCACCACCATGCTCATTATTAAAGTGTGGGTTGACTACAATCTGTTTGGTTTCGAAATCATGTAGATCAACTACCGCCAGACGAGGGTTGTTCTTGTCATTAATGAATAGATACTGTCCATCATACTCAGCGTTGGTTTCGGAGATCGCTGGATGGTGGGTATCACCAAAGTTGATATCCTTACCGTTGATTCTTCCTTGAGCCAGGACTGCCTTGGACTCATCATCAAAGCCGTAACCCTGCCACGGCTCTGGGGTGAATACCGCAACGTATTTGAGAATACGCATTGAGGGAATTCCGTAGACAATTAACTGACCACTTTGACCACCAGAACTGAAGGCGAGATACTCATCACGACCTCCAGAAGGGGTGTAGGTTTTTGCTGCCGCCAATAGATCCTTTTGTGTAAGGCCACGGGCCTCCATCACATCGTCCAGCGCGGATGACCACGCTGCACTTCCGGTTCCGAGCGACATTCCGATGGCCATTGCCATTGTGAGTGTCTTTTTAAACATAAGTTGTTGACTCCTGATTGTTTTTTTATCGCCTCGATCTCCTGGGAGAGAAATCTGGGCGCATGATTTCAAAACTAAGTTGAACTTAGTACCCGTGAGAGTAATACATTAGAGCACCAACTCACTTTGACCTAGATCAATTTGGTTGTTTAATATAGCCTGAACACAGCATTACACCATTCTGTTACGGAGTGTTTATGTTGCAGGATTCAACCGTTCAGTTATAGTTGGTCGCTACAGCTTTAAAAACCACCGACGGAGAGAACAATAATGAAAAAAGTGATTGGAGCAATTTTGTTGGCAGGCAGCTTTGGTGCCTATGCTGATACCCAGTTGAGTTGTGATCTGGACGAGATTGATAGCTATTCAGGCGAGGTGACTCATAATGCTGATGTCAAGGTCTCGGTACCTGACAACCATTTCCGTGACAAGCGTGTCAGTGAACATGATGAGGATTATGTCATTTATGAGGAGTGGGTAATCAACCCGCAGGCCTCGATCTACCGTCTCAGAGGCAAACTGGATGGTGAATTGGTCACTCTGGAGAAAAGCATGATTGAGGCAGGTACAGGGATTGTGCGCGGAGAGATTCGCCACAAGGAGCTGGGTAGTCGTCCAAGAAAGAACACTACCTATGAGGGACGTTGTTATCTGGATGAGTAGTGTTTAGGAAATATATTGACCCAAAAAAGCCGTTACGTGTAACGGCTTTTTTTATGTGTCTGGTTGTTATTACTGGGTTTTTATAACAATGGAAGAGGCTGCACGGTTGGCCTTTTCCCGTGCCTGGTCTGTGGATTTGTCACGTGATAGCACAACCCCCATTCTGCGTCGCCCACTTACCTCAGGCTTGCCAAACAGTCTGAGTTGAGTGTCAGATTCAGCCATGGAAGATTCAATGCACTGGTAGCAGATCTCGTCTGATTCACCCTCTACAAGCAGGACGCTTGATGCAGATGGTCCATGTTGATGAATGTTCGGTATGGGAAGCCCAAGGATCGCACGGGCATGGAGAGCAAACTCGGAGAGGTCTTGTGAGATAAGGGTAACCAGACCGGTATCGTGGGGGCGGGGAGAGACCTCACTGAATATTACCTGGCCCCCCTTTATGAATAGCTCAACCCCAAACAGGCCACGTCCACCCAGTGCATCAGTAACCTTTTTTGCCATCTCTTCGGCAGCTGCCAGGGCATCAGGGGTCATTTGTTGTGGCTGCCATGACTCTCTATAATCTCCATCTTCCTGGCGGTGACCTATTGGTTGGCAATATGAGGTGCCATCATTGTGACGAATAGTCAGCATGGTTATCTCGTAATCAAAATCGACAAATCCCTCAATTATGATTCGCCCAGCACCAGTACGACCTCCCTCTTGAGAGTAGTTCCAGGATGACTCTATATCATCCTCACACCTAACTGTGCTCTGCCCCTTGCCGGATGATGACATGATTGGTTTGACAACGCAGGGTATTCCGATATCTCTGATTGCCTCCAGATACTCCTCTCTGCTCTCTGCAAAACGGTATGGGGATGTCTCTATTCCTAGCTCTTCGGCGGCTAGACGACGAATTCCCTCCCGGTTCATGGTCAGTTGTGCGGCCCGGGCAGTTGGTATTACGGTAAAGCCCTCATGTTCAAGCTCAACCAGGGTATCAGTTGCTATTGCCTCGATCTCGGGGACAATAAGATCTGGTTTCTCCTGCTCAACAACCTCTCGTAGAGCTGAGCCATCTAGCATGGAGATAACATGGGAGCGGTGGGCGACCTGCATTGCCGGTGCGTTTGGATAGCGGTCAACAGCGATAACCTCAACCCCAAGGCGTTGCAGCTCTATGGCTACCTCCTTGCCAAGTTCGCCACTTCCACAAAGCAGGACACGGGTTGATGTAGATGAGAGCGGGGTTCCAATAGTAGTCATGATTGCAATAATACCATCTACCCAAACCTCGGTTCAGAGGATAGAATGCTCCGCATTCAATTTTTATGGAGAAGAGATATGTTTAGAACGGTAGCAGCATCAATTTTGGTTCTGGCAATGGCTGGGTGTTCCGACAGTGGTAATGCTGTAGAAGAGATTGCAGTCTCCCCAGGGTTTGAGATGACGACGCTAAAGGATGGTAGCGGAGCAGGCGCCAAGCCTGGTGATATTGTCTCTGTTCACTATACAGGAACCCTGACTGACGGCACCAAATTTGACTCCAGTCATGATCGTAACGAGCCTTTCAGCTTTACTCTGGGTGCTGGAAATGTGATCAAAGGGTGGGATCATGGTGTCAAGGGGATGAAGCGCGGAGAGCAGCGCAAGCTGGTGATTCCGCCAGAGATGGGGTATGGCAGCCGTTCAATGGGGCCAATTCCTGCGAGTTCTACCCTGCTGTTTGATGTGGAGCTGATAGATATCCTGAGCTATACAGATATCAACAATGAAGAGTTACAGACGTTGTTGAAAGAGGACGATATTGTGCTGGTAGATATCCGCCGACCAGAGGAGTGGAAAAAGACAGGTATTGTCGAGGAGTCAGAAATGATTACAGCCTTTACCAAACGCGGCAGTCTCCATCCTGAGTTTAACGAGAAATTCCTGAAACGCTTCAAGGCAGATGATCGAGTCATCATTATCTGCCGTACCGGAAACAGGACAGCTCGTCTGGCTCAGGCTTTGGTAGGGGAGATGGGTTGGAAGAATGTATATAATGTAAAGAGAGGTATTACTGACTGGATCAAGAAGGGGTATCCAGTAGTAAAACCATAGAGTGTTATAGCCTGTAGAAACAATAATTAAGGAGAGTAATTATGAAGAGAACAATTTCAGCAACACTGGTTGCAGGCATGCTTACTATGCCGTTGGCCGCATCAGCAGACAGAACCGATCAGTATGTAAATGAGAGTCGTGCTGCCGTTAAGTCACTATTCAAGACTCTGAAGGGTAATCTTGTCGGAGCGATGAAAGCTGGTGGACCAATCAAGGCTATTGAGGCCTGTAACCTCAGTGCCCAGCCATTGACTGTGGCGGAGGCAGGGCGCCTCGGTTACGATATTGGCAGAACCAGTCTGCGTCTGCGTAACCCTGTTAATGAGGCGGATGCGTGGGAGATCAAGGTGCTGCAGCAATTTGAGGCTCGCAAGTCTGCTGGTGAAGACCTCAAGAAGATGGATTACTACGAGGTTGTTGATAGTGGTGGTGGCAAGACATTCCGTTACATGAAGGCTATTCCCGCGGGTAAGCCATGCATGGTATGTCATGGCGATATGGTTGCACCGAAGGTTCTGGAGAAGATTCGTAGCCACTATCCACTTGATCAGGCAACCGGCTTTAAACCAGGAGACCTGAGAGGGGCGTTTACTATCTCAAGAAAGATGTAATTCAGGAGAGAGAAAAACAGTGTATTTTTTGGTCTGAGCGTATAAAATGCGCCACACTTTTGCGAGCGTGGTGGAATTGGTAGACACGCCAGATTTAGGTTCTGGTGCCGCAAGGTGTGAGAGTTCGAGTCTCTCCGCTCGCACCATATATAAAAAAGGGGCAACCACTGTTGGTTGCCCCTTTTTATTTCTACCGGCTGTGAGCCTGTCAGGTTGTAGTTACTCTGTTGTAGCGTCACCTGTTGTTGCTGTCTCGGCAGAACTATCAGCCTCCTCACCCTTCGGCCTTCTTGGGTAGCGATCAGTCAGATCCGCTGCAGGTGGTTGCTGAGGAGCACTCCAGCCCTGTTGCGGACCATACCCATAAGGTTGTTGCTGACCCCATCCTCTGTTGCCTCCCCAGGGCATGCCGCCCCAGCCTCCATTGTTTCCACCACCCCAGGGCATTCCACCCCAGCCGCCACGGTCACCGCCTCCCCAAGGCATGCCACCACCACGGCCACCCCACGGGCTGCCCCCGCCCCAGCCAGGCTGTGATCCCCAGGGGGTCTGCCATCCGCTTGGACCCCACTGCTTCATATCTTGCCCCCAATACTCTTTTTTCCATTCGCGAGCCTCAGGCGGGCCATCCCACTTGTCCCATCCGCCCCATTTGTCCATCTTCCAGTCCTCGGGATCGACAAAGGCATTTGCGCTGGTGGTAAAACTGGCAACTGCTGCAAGCAGAAGTGCGGTTGTGAGTTTGTTGGTTTTTTTCATGGCAGGCTCCTCAGTTTATTGTTCTGTTATTTGACAGAAGCTACCACCATGCGGGGTTTAATACAAATTTGGTACCGAGGGGGGGACTTGAACCCCCAAGACATTGCTGCCGGCGGATTTTGAATCCGCTGCGTCTACCAATTCCGCCACCTCGGCATTGAGGGTGCGGATTATAGGCGCAGTGTGTTGATGATACAACGGGATTATTGACAATGAATGGTTGCACTGTACAATGCCCATTCGACTTTACAGGCGCGTAACTCAGTTGGTTAGAGTGTCACCTTGACATGGTGGAAGTCGGTGGTTCGAATCCACTCGCGCCTACCAAATTTTTTAAGATTTTTTATTATTAACATGCGGCCTTTGGTGTGGGTCGCCACTGGAGATTGATAATGCCTTTGATTACCCTGCCCGACGGCTCCCAACGTAGTTTTGACCAAGCAGTTACTGTTTTTGATGTTGCCTCTGATATTGGCCCGGGCCTTGCAAAAGCCGCCCTGGCCGGAAAGATTGGGGATCAATTGGTCGATACCTCTTATCTTATTGAAGAGGATGTCTCTCTCTCCCTGATTACCAGTAGAGATGAGGAGGGGGTGGAGATTATTCGTCACTCCACAGCACATCTTCTGGCGCAGGCAGTTAAAGAGATTTTTCCAGAGACCCAGATCACTATTGGTCCAGTGGTAGAGAACGGCTTCTACTACGATTTTGCTCGTGATGAGAAGTTTACCCCGGATGATTTCAAGATCATCGAGAAGAAGATGGCTGAGCTGGCGAAGCAGAATATAAAGATAGAGCGTTCCGAGATGGGGCGTGATGAGGCGGTAGCTTTTTTTGAGGAGCAGGGGGAGGCCTACAAGGCTGAGATCATTCGGGATATCCCGGCTGATCAGACCCTCTCGCTCTACCGTCAGGGGGATTTTATCGACCTCTGTCGTGGTCCCCATGCCCCCTCTACTGGACATCTCAAGGGCGGCTTCAAGTTGATGAAGCTGGCCGGCGCCTACTGGCGTGGTGACTCCAGCAATGAGATGTTGCAGCGCATCTACGGTACCGCCTTTCCAGACAAGAAGCAGCTCAAGCAGTATCTGCATCGGCTGGAGGAGGCAGAGAAGCGTGATCACCGCAAGATTGGCAAGAAGCTCGATCTATTCCATAGCCAGGAGGAGGCGCCAGGGATGGTCTTCTGGCACAGCAAGGGGTGGTCGATCTATCGTGAGGTGGAGGAGTATGTGCGTGAGAAGCTGCGCCACCACGGGTATCAGGAGGTCCATACCCCGCAGGTGATTGATCGGGTGTTGTGGGAGAAGTCGGGCCACTGGGACAAGTTTGGTGACATGATCTTCACTACCCACTCCGAGAATCGTGACTATGCAATCAAGCCGATGAACTGTCCTGGCCATGTGCAGATCTACAATCAGGGGCTACGCAGTTATCGTGACCTGCCGTTGCGAATGGCAGAGTTTGGCTCCTGTCATCGCAATGAGCCATCAGGCACCCTGCATGGGTTGATGCGAGTTCGCAACTTTACCCAGGATGATGCCCATATCTTCTGTACAGAAGATCAGATTCAGTCTGAGGTGGCGGCCTTTATGGATCTGCTGTTTGAGGTCTATGAGGACTTTGGCTTCAAGGAGGTATTGATCAAGCTCTCCACCCGCCCAGAGAAGAGGGTTGGTAGTGATAAGGTGTGGGATCAGGCCGAGCAGGCACTAGAGACTGCGCTCAATACCAAGGGGCTGGATTGGGAACTGCAGCCAGGTGAGGGGGCATTCTACGGCCCAAAGATCGAATTTTCGCTCAAGGATTGTATTGGTAGGGTCTGGCAGTGCGGCACCATTCAGGTTGATTTCTCAATGCCTGGCCGACTGGATGCCACCTATATTGATGAGCATGGTGAGAAGAAGAGTCCGGTCATGTTGCACCGTGCAATCCTCGGTTCGCTCGAGCGTTTTGTTGGAATTTTGATTGAGGAGTACGCAGGCTCGATGCCGGTATGGTTATCCCCACTGCAGGCTGTTGTGGTCAATATTACGGATCATCAGCGCGAAACTGCGGAAAATGTGGCAAAACAGTTGAATAATGCAGGGTTTAGGGTCGAATCGGACTTGAGAAACGAGAAGATAGGACTTAAAATTCGCGAGCATTCCATGCAACGTCTCCCCTATATCTTGGTGATTGGGGATCGTGAGATGAAAGAGGGTGCTGTCGCAGTCCGTGCCAGAGGTGGTGAAGACCTCGGTACACTATCTATTGAGGCGTTTATTGAGCGTCTGAGAGAGGATGTGGAGAGACGCAAACAGTAGTTTTGTGTGCACAGCCCCATGGTTTTTATTTTTTGAACAGGAGAACTTGAGATCGCACTTCAGCCAAGAGGCCCTAGAGGCCGGATGCCAGAGAAGGTAAGAGAGCATCGAATCAACGAGGAGATTACAACATCCCAGTTGCGTGTATTTGGGGCAGACCAATCAGAGTCGGTTGTGGTTTCACGAAGTGAGGCGCTGGAGATGGCAGATGAGGCCGGACTGGATCTGGTTGAGATCTCACCAAAAGCGGAGCCGCCAGTCTGTCGAGTGATGGATTACGGCAAGTTCCTGTTTGAAGAGAGCAAGAAGAAGAACGCGGCCAAGAAGAAGCAGAAGAAGGTTCAGGTCAAGGAGATCAAGTTTCGCCCCGGTACTGGTGAAGGGGACTATCAGATTAAACTGAAAAATCTGATGAAGTTTCTAGGTCAGGGAAACAAGACAAAGATAACCATCCGTTATCGTGGTCGTGAGATGGCTCACCGTGAGCTTGGGATGGAGATGCTCAAGAGGATCGAAAAAGATCTGGAAGAGTATGGGAAGGTTGAGCAGTTTCCCAAGATGGAGGGGCGGCAGATGGTTATGGTGGTCGGCCCAATCTCCAAAAAGAAGAAGTAGATACAGTTTATTTGGTCTCAGTCTGGTCAATGGCACACCGGCTGAGAATTTGAAACGAGAGCCTGGCTCTCACTATTAAGCAAGAGGTGAAAAGATGCCAAAGATGAAGTCTAAGAGAGGCGCTTCCAAGCGCTTCAAGCGTACCGCGTCCGGCGGTTTCAAGCGTGGACAGGGTTTCCGTAGTCATATCCTGACAAAGAAATCGACCAAGCGTAAGCGTCAGCTACGTAGTCCATTAAGTGTTCATGAAAGCAATGCAGGTGCGGTAAAACGTATGCTGCCTTATAGCTAAGCCGGGAGCAGAATTATGCCAAGAGTAAAGAGAGGCGTTCAGGCACGTGCACGCCATAAGAAGGTTCTAAAGGAAGCGCGCGGTTATTATGGTGCCCGTAGTAGGGTCTACCGCGTTGCTAAGCAGGCGGTTACCAAGGCTGGGCAGTATGCCTACCGTGACCGTCGTCAGAAGAAGCGTCAGTTTCGTTCACTATGGATTGTTCGTATCAATGCGGAGGCTCGTAATAACGGGATCTCTTACAGTAATATGATCAATGGTCTCAGCAAGGCAGGGATCGAGGTCGACCGTAAGGTTTTGGCTGACCTGGCTGTTCATGACAAGGCAGCATTTGCGGCAATTGCGGAACAGGCAAAAGCTGCACTTTAAAAAACGGTGTTGAACACCATAAAAAGGGGTGACAGTCTTTTGCAGAAAAGATTGCCGCCCCTTTTTTATTTCTGAGATAAAGATATGACCACAGAATTGAGTACCCTGGTTACGGATGCAGAGTCTGCCATTGAGCAGGCTGTTGATCTGGCTGCACTTGACCAGGTCAGGGTTGGAGTGCTGGGCAAGAAGGGGGCGCTGACAGCCATCCTCAAGACTCTTGGCAGGATGGAGCCGGCAGAGCGCAAGGAGACAGGTGCGGCGGTTAATCGAGCCAAGCAGGCATTGCAGCAGAAGATTGAGGAGAAGAGAGCGAAACTGGAGAGCGCTGCCCTTAATGAGCAGCTATCAAAAGAGACTATTGATGTCACTCTTCCTGGACGTGATCGCCATAAGGGATCCATCCATCCAGTAACCCGTACCCTTGAGCGTATTGAGGAGCTGTTTCGTCGGGTTGGTTTTGATGTGGCAGAGGGGCCTGAGGTTGAGGATGATTATCACAACTTTGAGGCGCTCAATATACCTGAGCACCATCCGGCACGTGCAATGCATGATACCTTCTACTTTCCTGATGGCCGTGTACTGCGTACTCACACCTCGCCTGTTCAGGTAAGGGTGATGGAGAGTGAAGAGCCTCCACTGAGAATTATTGCCCCTGGGCGCGTCTATCGATGTGACTCTGATCTTACCCACACCCCGATGTTTCATCAGGTGGAGGGGTTGATTGTTGATGAGTCAGTCAGTTTTGCCGATCTCAAGGGGCTGATCCACGATTTCCTGCGTAGCTTTTTTGAGCAGGATGATCTTCAGCTTCGTTTTCGTCCCTCATATTTCCCTTTTACAGAGCCATCTGCCGAGGTTGATATAGAGTGTGTGATGTGTGGAGGAGATGGGTGTCGTGTCTGTAGTCACACTGGATGGCTTGAGGTTTTGGGTTGTGGCATGGTTCATCCAGAGGTGTTTCGTCACTCTGGAGTAGATACCGAGAAATACAGTGGTCTCGCCTTTGGGCTTGGGGTTGAGCGCCTGGCCATGCTTCGTTACGGTATTAATGATCTTCGTCTATTCTTCGAAAATGATCTGAGATTCCTTAAGAGTTTTAATTAAAAACATATAACAACATATTGTATAAATTATGAAATTTAGTGAATCATGGTTGCGTGAATGGGTTAATCCAGAGGTCTCTACCGAGACTTTGCTGGAGCAGTTGACGATGGCTGGACTTGAGGTTGATTCAGTCGAACCGGCAGCCCCTGCCTTTGAAAATGTTGTGATTGGCGAGATTATGGAGGTGGAGCCACACCCTGATGCAGACCGTCTGCGTATCACCAGGGTTGAGGCAGGCGAGAGTGAGCTGCTGACAATAGTTACCAATGTAGCTGATATTGCTGTGGGCGAGAAGATTGCTGTTGCCAAGGTTGGGTGCGTTCTTCCTGATGGCATGAAGATCAAGCGAGCAAAGTTGCGTGGCGTAGAATCATTCGGCATGTTCTGCTCCATGGGGACCTTGGGTCTTTTGGAGGAGAGTGATGCTCTTGAGCGTTTCTCTGCAGATACTGTTCCAGGCATTAATATTCGTGATCTTCTGGGGCTGGATGACCAGGTTATAGAGGTTGATCTGACCCCTAATCGTGGTGACTGTCTGAGTCTCTCCGGAGTTGCTCGCGAGGTGGGGGTTATTAACAAGAGTGGTGTAAAAGCGGTTGAGTTTGATTTGGCGGCTGTCGGTTCAGACAAGACCTTCCCCGTTGTTGTTGAAGACAGTAATGGGTGTCCCCGTTATCTGGGGCGGGTTGTTGATGGAGTTAATCCGGCAGCAGAGACACCGCTCTGGATGCAGGAGCGCCTGCGTCGCGGAGGTTTGCGTTCTCTGGGTCCTCTGGTTGATATTACCAATTATGTGATGCTGGAGATGGGGCAGCCTATGCATGCATTTGATCTCTCCAGGTTGAGTGGTGGAGTGGTTGTGCGCAGTGCCAGATCTGGCGAAACTATGACTCTGCTCGATGGCAAAGAGATTAAGCTGAATGAGGATACCCTGCTGATTGCAGATGATAATGGACCGCTTGCGCTTGCAGGAATCATGGGTGGGGAACAGAGCGGGGTTGCTGATGAGACCACCGATATCTTCCTGGAGTGCGCCTTCTTTGCGCCGCTTGCCATTGCCGGCAAGGCGAGAAGTTATGGGCTGCATACTGACTCGTCTCACCGTTTTGAGCGGGGGGTCGATTCACAGCTGCAACAACGTGCCATGGAGCGTGCAACCCAGCTTATAGTTGATATTGCCGGAGGTGTGGCAGGGGCTGTTCAGGAGGTGGTAGACAGTGCTGCTCTTCCTCAGACTGAGACAATTATTTTACGCAAGGATAGATTGCAACGCACCTTGGGGCTGACTTTGTCGACTGATGAGGTTACCGAGACTTTGACCGGTTTAGGGCTTGCGGTTGAGCTTCAGGAGGGTGGATGGAAAGTGGCCTCTCCTTCGTGGCGTTTTGATTTGTCTATTGAGGCAGATCTGATTGAAGAGGTGGGTAGAATTTATGGGTATGATCGGTTGCCTAGTACTCATCCAGAGCTTAGTGCAGAGATCAGAAAGAATCCTGAGTCAAAAATTGCACTACGAAATATCAGGGAGACCCTGGTTGATCATGGTTACCATGAGGTTATTACCTATAGTTTTGTGGATCCGGAGATGCAGAAGGTGCTTGATCCGGAGGTTGAGGCATTGGCACTGGCCAACCCAATATCAAATGATTTGTCTGTTATGCGAACTACCCTCTGGCCAGGACTGTTGCAGAGCCTTGGGTTTAATGCCAAGCGTCAACAGAGCCAGGTGCGTCTGTTTGAGACGGGGTTGAGTTTCGTCCCTTCTGAGGACGGTCTTCGGCAGAAGCGCAAGATTGCAGGGCTAATTTATGGTGAGTCATCCCCCGAGCAGTGGGGCACAAGCGGCGAGGCGGTTGACTTTTTTGACATGAAGGGAGATCTATCTCCGCTGCTCGATCCTCTTGACAGTGCAGAGCATCCATTGAGGTTCGTTGCTGCTGAGCACCCTGTTCTTCATCCTGGCAAGAGTGCCAGAGTAATGGTTGGTGATCGGGCTATTGGGTGGATGGGGGCTATTCATCCGGGGGTGGCTGTCAGGCTTTCATTATCAAAGGGTATTTTCCTGTTTGAGTTTGATCTGGACTCCTTGCAGGAGGGGAGTATTCCTGGTTTTGAACAGCTATCCAAATTCCCGATGATCAGGAGGGATATAGCACTACTGGTTGATCAGGATCTGTCGGCACAATCCTTGATGGATACGGTGGTGGAGTCTGTGTCCAGGGATCTGTTGAGTGAGCTGCGTCTCTTTGATCTGTATCAGGGCGATAATCTGGCGGCTGGTCAGAAGAGCCTGGCTATAGGAATTTTCCTTCAACACAGGGAGAAGACATTAACCGATGAGGATGTGGAGGAGGTTGTAGGCCTGGTTGTGGAGAGGCTGAAACTTGTCCACGGAGCAAAATTGAGGGATTAACTAAGAAACCTCTGAAAAAGCTTAATGGGATGTTGTAACATACTGAACCATAACCTCTCCCCCATAGGATAACTTGTGAGGGAGCTCTGATTTGGTCACGAGGTGACTTAATCAGAGGTTTCTTAACCGAATTCTGCATAATTTTTGTTGCCGAAAGGTTTTAAATTTTATATTGTTACGGCAATTAGTAGAACCAGATTAACCGAGGGAACTGACACAATGACTCTAACAAAAGCATCTCTTTGCGAGGCACTTAATAATGATCTTGGGCTGAACAATCGTGAATCCAAGGAGATGATTGAGCAGTTCTACGAGGAGATACGCTCTTCTTTGGAGGATGGAGAGAATGTTAAGTTGTCTGGTTTTGGGAATTTCGATCTGCGCGACAAGTCTCCCCGTCCTGGACGCAACCCCAAAACGGGTGAGGAGATTCCCATAACTGCGCGGCGTGTGGTGACATTCAAGGCGGGGCTAAAGTTGAAAGAGAGTGTTGCTGGATACAGCAGTTCAGTTCTCTCCTGACTAAACTCTTCTCTATAGATAATGAGCCACGATCCGGAGTCAACAGAGGTAAAGGTTAGCGAGCTTCCTCCGATACCGTCAAAGCGTTACTTTACGATTGGAGAGGTTTCGACTCTCTGTGTGGTAAAACCTCATGTGCTGCGTTATTGGGAACAGGAGTTTGCCCAGCTTAAGCCGGTTACCAGAAGGGGTAATCGTCGCTACTATCAGCAACATGATATAAAGTTGATTCGAAAAATTCGTGGTCTTCTCTATGAGGAAGGGTTCACAATAAGCGGCGCACGCCACAGACTTGGAAAGAAAGGGCAGGGCGTAAGTGCCAAGGCAGATATCTCTGAGGTCCGTAGAGAACTTGAGACTCTTCTCAAAGCGATATCAAAATAACCTTACTGTTCAGTAAGTTCTATACTATTTTTAATTAAGTTTATAGTTTTTTCCAGCTTCTTTATAGAGTATGGGATGGCAGGGCTGTGTCCCCATACAGGCCCCGGCCATGCAGGATCACCACTCTCTCTTGCAATATGGTGAAGATGTAGCTGGGGAACAATGTTGCCCAGTGCCCCCAGATTCAGTTTGTCTGGATGGAACAGATCAACTATCAACTGCTGTATCAGACAGGATTCATTCATTAACAGAACGCTTTGCTCTTCTGTCAGCTGGTAGATCTCCTCTGCATCATCCACATCGGGTACCAGAATAATCCATGGATAGCGGGAATCATTCATCAGCAGGCAGTGGCTGAGTTCGAGTTTTCCCAGGTATTTTGTATCTTCTATTAGTTTGGGGTGAATGTTCATGAGGGGTATACTAGGGAAACTCTGAAAAAGCGTAATGGGATGGGGGTTTGGGGGAAGGGCTCAACAGTTGTTATTGTAACATGCTGAACTATAATCCTTCCTCCATAGGATAACTTGAGAGGGAGCTCTGATTGAGTCACGAAGTGACTTAATCGGAGCTTCCCTAACGAAAAACCGGGATAACAGTTACATAAGCTAGGGGGAGAGATTGGAACAGCTACAACTATTGGCATTTGATGAGCTTCTTGTTCGTCTGCAACCCACACTGTTAATTAGTGAACTGGTGATATTGATGCTGGCGGTAGCGACAGCATTCTGGACCCAGAAGAATATTACCAATTACCTGCAACTGGTTGCCGATGGTAACTACCAATCTTTAAGACGTTTCACCCGCCACTCCCTGAAGAGGATCATCTTTCCACTCAGTATGATGTTTGTGGTACTGGTTGGCAGAGTGATTGTGGAGCGTATCTTCACATCTGCAATACTCCTAAATGTGGCGGTTCCACTGCTGTTTTCTCTGGCTCTTATCAGACTTATGGTCTACCTGTTGAGAAGGGCATTCAAGCCCGGGCCACTGGTCAAGGCATGGGAACACCTGATTAGTACATCTATCTGGATAATTGTTGCGCTACATCTATTGGGGTGGCTACCAGAAGTGGTGCGTGCGATGGATGTAGTCGGTGTCAGTGTTGGGGATGTCCGTATTTCTCTCAGAACTGTGGTCAAGCTGTTTGTGGTGGTTGGAGCCCTGCTGGCATTGGCAGCATGGATCTCACGGATGATAGAGAACACTCTGCGCCACTCAAGACATCTGACTGCAGCAGCCAAGGTAGGGATTGGCAAGAGCAGCAAGTTTGCGCTTTATATACTTGCAGTATTGATTGCGCTCAACTCGGTTGGTATTGATCTGACAGCGCTTGCAGTCTTTGGTGGTGCGCTCGGTGTTGGGCTTGGATTTGGTCTGCAGCGTATTGCCAGCAATTTTATCTCTGGTTTTATCCTTATTTTTGATCGCTCAATTCGACCTGGTGATGTAATCAGTATCAATGATAAATTTGGATGGGTTCAGGAGTTGCGAGCCCGTTATGTGGTGGTGCGTGATCGTGACGGGGTGGAAACACTGGTGCCAAATGAGAACCTGATTACTACAGAGGTGATTAACTGGAGTTACAGCGATCACCAGGTTCGTCTTAAACTACCTGTACAGATTAGTTACAAGGATGACCCAGAGCAAGCAATGAAGATTCTTGTTAATGCGGCAAAGGCGTGTAAGAGGGCGCTTGATGACCCTGCTCCTGTGGCACGTCTTATGGAGTTTGGAGATAACGGTATTGAGCTGGAGTTGCGGGTCTGGATTATGGATCCCAATAATGGGGTTGGTAGTGTACGCTCCGATATTAACCTGGTTATCTGGAGAGAGTTTAAGAAGGCCGGCATTACCATCCCTTATCCACAGAGAGATATTCGTCTTGTTGATGGAGCTTCCCTAGAAGCTGTAGATGGGTAAGTTAACCCCATACCTGTGGGTGCTGTTTCTGAATGCGTTTGTTGATCTTGGCCACAAGATCACAATTCAGAACAGTGTCTTCAAGGTTTATGATGGGGAGATGCAGATTGTCCTTACTGCACTGGTTAATGCACTTATTCTGATTCCGTTCATCCTGCTGGTAACTCCTGCCGGCATTATCTCTGACCGACTTCCCAAGGTGGAGGTTATGAGAAGATCTGCTGGAGTGGCCGTGATTATCGCGTTGCTCATCACCCTTAGCTACTATCAGGGATGGTTTGAGGCAGCATTTTTCATGACCCTGTTGCTTGCTATCCAGAGTGCATTTTTCTCACCAGCAAAATATGGGTACATCAGGGAGCATGTTGGCATGAGAGGATTAACCAGTGCCAATGGTGTGGTACAGGCAGTTACCATCATTGCGATTCTCCTCGGAATGTTCTTCTTCTCTTTTCTGTTCGAGTTGATGTTGACCAACTCTTCACCGGATGGCGGTTCTGCCTACCTACAGACCATTGCACCACTTGGTTGGTTATTGGTTGCGCTCTCTCTGGTCGAGTGGCGCATTGCACGTTATCTGCCTGAGGGGGAGTATAAGGTGGTGCCAGAGATTCACGGCGGCCATACTTTAGGGTTGATTCGAGAGCACTCTGTTATCTGGTACTCCATTCTGGGGCTCTCTCTATTTTGGGGAATATCACAGGTTTCTATTGCAGCTTTTCCTGCTTTTGCAAAAGAGACACTTCAGGTGACAAATACCCTGGTGATTCAGGGAGTGTTGGCCTCTGCAGGTGGAGGTATTCTGCTGGGCTCTTTGATGGTTACATGGTTATCCAGAGGGTATATAGAGACAGGACTGATTCCTGTTGGTGCTGTAGGAGTTGCTATTGCCTTGAGTGCAGTTCCTGGTGCCGAGTCGCTTCACTCATTAACTCTTCTATTTTTTCTTATGGGAGTCTCTGGAGGGTTGTTGATTGTGCCTCTTAATGCACTGATTCAGTTTTACGCCAAGAGCTCCCGTCTGGGGAGGATTCTGGCGGGAAACAACTGGGTGCAAAATATAGTCATGCTACTGTTTCTTGGGGTGACAATGGGTGTGGCACTGCTAAGTTTTGAGACTACAGTTAATCCTGCAACCCTTTTCTGGGGTATTGCCATGGTTGCATGGGCAGCAATTGGGGTGGCTTTTATCAGAAGACCCCGTGAGACGATCACCTCTCTGATTCGTATGTTGGTAAGGGTGCTGTTCAGATGCAGGTACAGAATTGATGCTGTAGGGGTAACCAACATTCCCTCTCAGAAAGGAGCTCTACTGCTGGGGAATCACATCAGCTGGCTGGATTGGGCTATGTTACAGGCTGTTTCGCCACGTCCGATCCGTTTTGTAATGGAGTATTCCATTTATCAGAAGCCATCACTAAAGTGGTTTCTTGATCTTTTTGAGGTGATACCGATATCGGCAGAGAGGAGCAGGCAACCACTGGAAGAGGCTAAACGGTGCCTGCAGTCTGGTGATCTGGTCTGTCTATTCCCGGAAGGGGCAATTAGCCATGATGGTTGTCTCGGGAAGTTTAGGCGTGGTTTTGAGATGATTGTCGATGATAGTGGCGCAGTTATTGTTCCATTCTATATAGAGGGGTTGTGGGGGAGCAGATTTTCCCGTGCGGATATGGATGAGCGCTCTCTTTATGCAACTGGATGGCGGCGTAGAGAAGTTCAGGTGCTCTTTGGAGAGCCGGTTTCCAGTACCGTAAAAGCGGATGAATTAAGGCTGTTGGTGGCTGCTCTCTCATCCCGGGATTGCGACTAAAAAGATTGTTGCAGACAGCCCTATTGGTGCTATCCTATGGCCTCTTTTAACGGCTAACCATGATAAGGGAGAAGGTATGAATAAAGGGGAATTGGTTACACTGCTATCAGCTAAAACCGGAGTTTCCAAAAGTGGTTCCAAGGATGTTCTGGATGCATTGGTAGAGATTATTGGTGACAGTCTACAAAGTGGAAACAATGTACAGATTGCAGGGTTTGGTACGTTTAAGGTAACTGACCGAGCTGCCAGAATGGGCAGAAATCCAAAGACTGGAGAGGCGCTACAGATAAAGGCATCTCGCTCTCCATCCTTTAAGGCAGGAAAGGGTCTTAAGGAGAAGGTAAACGGATAGCAACCCAGTAGAAACTGATAGTTGTACACACTAAAAGCGGCACCATTATGGTGCCGCTTTTTTTATGATCCAGGAGACTACATCATCCAGAGGGATCTCCTGGCTATCCTGATCACTACGTCCCTTGTACTCAATAACCCCCTTATCCAGACTACGATCACCCAGTACCAGACGGTGAGGGATACCGATAAGTTCCATATCGGCAAACATTATTCCAGCCCGCTCCTTGCGATCATCAAGCAATACATCGATTCCTGCGTCGAGTAGATCCTGATATATCTTTTCAACAGCCTCGCGCAGACGATGTGATTTGTGCATGTTCATCGGCAACAGGGCAACAGAGAATGGAGCTATTGCCTCTGGCCAGATAATTCCACGATCATCGTGGTTCTGCTCAATTGCTGCAGCAACCACACGGGTTACCCCGATACCATAACATCCCATGGTCATGGTACGAGCCTTGCCACCTTCGTCCAGCACATTGGCTTTCATCGCCTCACTGTATTTGGTTCCAAGCTGGAAGATGTGCCCAACCTCGATCCCGCGCGCAATACGAATGGTCCCAGAGCCATCAGGGCTAGGGTCTCCATCAGTTACATTTCTAAGATCTGCGATGTTGGATGGATCCGGAAGATCACGTCCCCAGTTGACTCCGGTGAGGTGGTAGCCATCCTCATTTGCACCACAGACAAAATCAGCAACCTGGGCGGCCGATCTATCTACAATCAGCTTGAGCTCCAGACCAACAGGTCCCAGAGATCCGGCGTCAGCCCCTGCAGCCGAGCGGATATCTTCATGCTCAATAAGTTGTAGTGGTGACTCCACGCCATCAAGTTTTTCTGCTTTTAACTCATTTAGCTCATGATCTCCTCGCAGTAGCAGTGCAACGACAGACTCATTTGTGCCACGAACCAAAAGAGTTTTAACTGTCTGTTGGGGATCAACTTCAAGAGTATTGCAAACCTCCTCGATGGTCTTGCTGTTTGGAGTTGCCACTTTTTCCATTATGGCGGTTGCTTCACTGCGTTCGGTAGTCGGGGCAACTGCCTCTGCCAGTTCAACATTGGCAGCAAACTCACTCTGATCCGAGAAGGCGATGGCATCCTCACCTGAGTCAGCCAGTACATGGAACTCATGTGAGGTGCTGCCGCCAATTGATCCGGTGTCGGCATCAACAGGACGGAAGTGAAGACCCATGCGCTCAAATATTCTTGAGTAGGTGGCATACATTACCTGGTAGGTCTCCTGCAGTGAGTCCTGATCCATATGAAAGGAGTAGGCATCTTTCATGATGAATTCACGTGAACGCATTATCCCGAAGCGAGGGCGGATCTCATCACGGAACTTGGTCTGAATCTGGTAGAGATTAAGTGGCAGCTGCTTGTAGCTGCGGATCTCCCTGCGGGCAATCTCGGTAATTACCTCCTCATGGGTTGGTCCAAGCAGAAAATCTCTCTGGTGACGATCCTGAATCCGTAACAGTTCAGGGCCATACTGTTCCCAGCGTCCAGACTCCTCCCACAGTTCTGCTGGTTGTACTACTGGCATCAAGAGCTCTTGTGCACCGGACCTGTTCATCTCTTCACGAATAATGTTTTCGACCTTTCTGAGAGTTCTGAGTCCTGTTGGTAGCCAGGAGTATAATCCAGAGGCTAGCTTGCGAACCATGCCGGAACGAATCATTAGCTGGTGGCTGATAATCTCTGCTTCAGCTGGGGTCTCCTTGATGGTGGAGAGGAGAAATTGAGATGTGCGCATGGGTAAATTCCTTAAAAAGTTCCACCATTCCAGCCCCACATATGTCTTGCGGGCGCAGAAAATTCAATATATATACGGTTACTGTGAATACCTGTTCTGGCACCAAGCAGTTTTGTTATAGCATCTGAAAAAAACTGGGTAGATGATTCTGGCAACCCAAGGCTCTTGAATTCAAGATAGGCGCATGGGTCTGTAGTTCCACCAAACATCAGATTGGCATCGGTACGGATAGATATCATTACATATCCCTCTGGTTTTTGGAGCAGGTCGGCAAGCAGTTTTGAGCTGTCCGCCATCAGTCGCTCTTTTTCATCATGGTCGAGCGACACATTGGTCTCGATATTAAGGTATGGCATTTAAATAACCTGATGTTATGTATGGCAAATATATTTTTAAATTGATAAAAAAACGTCTTTTTGATCTTGTTTCAGTTTATTGAAACAGGCAATATAAGCAGTTCGTGAATTTGAATTATAACTTATGAGCGAGACTGCAGATCAAAGCAGTGTAGATCATACGTAAAGCAGATAGATTATTGTAGATTGAGAGGCAAAAAAGTGGAGTTATCGGGCGCAGAGGTCATTACACATTTTCTCAGGGATGAGGGCGTAGAGTATATCTTTGGCTACCCTGGTGGTGCTGTACTTCATATCTACGATGCAATCTATCGACAGGATGATGTAAAGCATGTTTTGACCCGTCATGAGCAGGGTGCGGTACATGCAGCAGATGGTTATGCTCGATCCAGCGGCAAGCCTGGAGTGGTGCTGGTTACCTCCGGCCCAGGCGCAACCAATGCAGTTACTGGTATTGCCACAGCATATATGGACTCCATTCCGCTGGTAGTTATTACCGGACAGGTTCCAACCCCACTGATTGGAAATGATGCCTTTCAGGAGGTGGATACAGTTGGCATTACTCGCTCCTGTGTTAAACATAATTTCCTGGTTACCAATGTTGATGATCTGGCCATTACACTGAAGAAGGCGTTTACCATTGCAACTACCGGGCGCCCCGGTCCTGTAGTTATTGATGTACCCAAGGATGTATCTGGTTTCAAGACAGAGTACAGCTATCCTGAAAGTGTAGAGATTCGCTCATACCAGACATCCATTGATCTACCAGATGAAAAGATCAAACAGGCTGTAGAGATGATGGTTGAGGCTGAGAAGCCTGTGCTCTATACCGGTGGAGGAGTGATTCTTGGTAATGCATCAGATGAGCTTAAAGAGGTTGCGCAGCGTCTGCGGGCTCCAGTGACTAATACCACAATGGGGCTTGGTGGTTACCCGGCAACCGACCCACAATTTATCGGTATGTTGGGGATGCATGGAAACTATGAAGCCAATATGGCTATGCACAATACCGATCTTTTGATTGCTGTTGGTGCCCGTTTTGATGATCGCGTAACCGGCAATATAGAGAAGTTCTGCCCTCAGGCAAAAATTATCCATATCGATGTTGACCCGTCATCTATCTCCAAAAATGTACAGGTTGATATGCCTATTGTAGGAGATGTAAAGAAGGTGCTCAGTGAGATAGTGACAATTCTGCAGCAGCAGCCTGAGAAGAAACTGGCTTCATGGTGGGGTGAGATCAATGAGTGGCGCAAGGAGGATTGTCTTGCCTTTGACAACTCTGGTGGAGTAATCCATCCACAGTTTGTGTTGCAAACCCTCTATGAGGTGACTCATGGGGATGCCTACGTGGTATCGGATGTTGGTCAGCACCAGATGTTTGCTGCACAGTACTACAAGTTTGACAAACCGCGTCACTGGATCAACTCTGGTGGCCTTGGAACAATGGGTTTCGGTCTTCCGGCAGCCATGGGAGCCCAGTTTGCCCACCCTGATGCTACTGTATGCACGGTAACTGGTGATGGCAGTATCCAGATGAATATTCAGGAGCTGGCAACCTGTCAGGAATTCTCGTTGCCACTAAAGATTATCAATCTCAATAACGGTTATCTGGGTATGGTGCGTCAGTGGCAGGAGTTTTTCTATGAGAGGCGCTACTCCGAGGTCACGCTGGAACGTAACCATCAGCCTGACTTTGTAAAGCTGGCAGAGAGTTATGGTCATGTTGGAATGCAGATCAGGAATCCTGATGATGTGCGTGGTGCACTCGAAGAGGCTTTGGCAATGAGGGACCGTCTGGTCTTTATGGATTTCATAACCAACCCTGAAGAGAATGTATATCCGATGGTGCCGGCTGGGGCAGGTCTTAACGAGATGATCCTGATATAGAGAACGTATTACGATGAGAAGACACATTATTTCACTGCTGATGGAGAATGAGGCCGGCGCACTGTCACGGGTTGCAGGACTCTTCTCTGCTCGTGGTTACAACATCGAGACCCTGACAGTTGCTCCCACCAATGATCCAACCCTCTCCAGAATGACTATTGTTACATCTGGAACCGAAGCGGTTATTGAGCAGATCAACAAGCAACTGAACAAACTTATTGATGTGGTTACCCTTGTCGACCTGACGGAGGGAGTACACATTGAGAGGGAGTTGGTCATGGTCAAGGTGATGGCGTCTGAGGCTGATTGTAATACTGTTCGTCAGGTGGTTGCAGAGCATCATGCCGATGTTGTTGACGAGACTGACCATGCATGTGTTATCGAGTTGCTTGGAAATAGCGAGAAGATCAATGCATTTATATCTGCGCTGGAGCCATTCTCGATACTGGAGGTTGTTCGTTCCGGGGTCTCCGGAATTGCCCGTGGTGAGGATGCCCTCAGAATCTGATTGATTGTCCGCAGTCGCTTTTTAGTGGATAATTCGCCGCTCTGTTTTGTAACACCATTATATTTAAAAATTTTTGTAATCTAGGGAAAGAAGAAAGATGAGTATTAACGTTTATTATGACAAAGATGCAGACCTCTCCATTATCAAGGGGATGAAGGTTGCTATTATCGGCTATGGTTCCCAGGGGAATGCGCATGCCAACAACCTGAAGGATTCTGGTGTAGACGTTATAGTTGCTCTTCGCCCCGGATCATCTTCTGCAGCCAAGGCTGAGGCCTCTGGACTGGCAGTAAAGAGTGTGCCTGAGGCTGTTGCCGAGGCAGATCTGGTGATGATTCTGACTCCAGATGAGTTTCAGTCCCAGCTCTACAAGAATGAGGTTGAGCCATCGCTCAAGCAGGGCGCAACATTGGCCTTCGCGCACGGTTTCGCAATCCACTACAACCAGGTCATGCCTCGTGCCGATCTCAATGTGATTATGGTTGCGCCAAAGGCTCCTGGACACACGGTTCGCAGTGAGTTTGTAAAAGGCGGCGGTATTCCTGATCTTATCGCTATTCAACAAGATGCCAGTGGTAATGCAAAAGAGATTGCGCTCTCATATGCATCTGCAATTGGTGGTGGTCGTAGTGGAATCATCGAGACAACTTTCAAGGATGAGACTGAGACAGATCTGTTTGGTGAGCAGGCAGTACTGTGTGGTGGTGCGGTTGAGTTGGTGAAGGCTGGATTTGAGACTCTGGTTGAGGGAGGCTATGCACCAGAGATGGCATACTTTGAGTGCCTGCATGAGCTCAAGCTGATTGTCGATCTGATGTATGAGGGCGGTATCGCCAACATGAACTACTCGATTTCCAATAATGCGGAGTATGGCGAGTATGTAACTGGTCCTGAGGTGATCAATGAGGAGAGTCGCTGGGCCATGAAGGAGGCTCTGAAGAATATTCAGAATGGTGAATATGCAAAGCGCTTTATCCTTGAGGGACAGGCCAACTATCCTGAGATGACAGCGCATCGTCGCAACAATGCAGCGCACCAGATCGAGGTGGTGGGTGAGCAGCTGCGCTCCATGATGCCATTCCTTAGTGAGAACAAGATCGTCGACAAGACAAAAAACTAGGAAAGTTCTGATTAAGTCACTTCGTGACCTAATCAGATCTCCCTCACAAGGATTCATATAAGAAACGCCTGTACTGAATAAAAATCGGTACAGGCGTTTTTTTATTTGTGACAGTGTGCCTCTATCAGCGATAATAGGAGGAATGAATACAACTGTAGAAAAACAGCGCAGAAGAGGGATCTATCTACTCCCAAATCTGTTTACCACCGCAGCCCTGTTTGCTGGTTTTTTTGCCATTATCTCGGCAATAAAAGGGAGCTATGAGGCGGCCGCTATCGCCATTTTTATTGCCATGGTTCTGGATGGACTGGATGGACGTGTTGCTCGCATGACCAACACCCAGACTGAATTTGGCGCCGAGTATGACAGCCTCTCTGATATGGTTTCGTTTGGAGTGGCACCCGCGCTGGTGGTATATCTTTGGGGGTTGTCAGCCATGGGTAAATTGGGGTGGCTGGCTGCATTTATATATACTGCAGGCGCAGCACTTCGTCTGGCCCGTTTTAATACTCAGGTAAGCAGTGCAGACAAAAGGTATTTTCAGGGGTTGCCAAGTCCTGCATCAGCGGCGGTGGTGGCAGGCATGGTCTGGGTTGCAGTTGATTACGGTTTTTACGGTGAGGGTGTTCCGCTAGAGCTGAGTTATATCGCGGCTCTGATTACGGCCTTGTCCGGATTGTTGATGGTCAGCAATATACGCTATCACAGTTTCAAGGAGCTTAATCTCAAAGATCGTATCCCTTTTGTTGCCATGATTCTGATGGTGGCGTTGATAGTATTGATATCGGCAGATCCACCACAGGTTCTGTTTGGAGGGTTCTTGATTTATGCGATTTGGGGGCCAGTCTCCAACTTGCTGGAGCTTAGAAAGAAGCGTGCGGAGCGTGCAGCTTCGGGTTCCGTGGTAGAACAATCCACAGATAAATTTTCAACTGACAAGGCAGATAGTGATGAGTAAGGATCAGTTAATAATATTTGATACCACTCTGCGTGATGGTGAGCAGAGTCCTGGTGCATCCATGAATATGGATGAGAAGTTAAGAATTGCACGTGCCCTGGAGAAGATGAGAGTTGATGTTATTGAGGCAGGTTTTCCGATCGCAAGCCCGGGAGACTTCGAGTCGGTTAGAGCAGTTGCTGGAGCGATCAGTGAGAGTACGGTCTGTGGTCTGGCGCGTGCTCTGAAGAAGGATATCGAGACAGCCGGTCGAGCTCTGGAACCTGCGGCCAAGGGAAGAATCCATACCTTTATTGCAACCTCACCAATTCATATGGAGAAAAAACTTAGAATGTCTCCAGATCAGGTGGTGGAGCAGGCGGTGCAAGCCGTCAAGTGGGCACGAGAATATACCGATGATGTTGAGTTCTCTCCTGAGGATGCAGGGCGTTCAGAGCCTGATTTTCTCTGCAGAATTCTGGAGGCAGTTATCGATGCAGGGGCAACCACTCTTAATATTCCAGATACGGTTGGTTATAATCTGCCGCACCAGTTTGGTGGGTTGATCAGCGACCTTATTGAACGTGTTCCAAATTCGGACAAGGCTATTTTCTCGGTTCACTGCCATAATGATCTTGGGCTGGCGGTTGGCAACTCACTCTCGGCTGTTCTTAATGGGGCTCGTCAGGTTGAGTGTACGATCAATGGTCTTGGTGAGCGCGCAGGTAATGCATCACTGGAAGAGGTGGTTATGGCCGTGCGAACCAGGCAGGATCTGTTTAGCTGTGATACTCGTCTTGATACCACACAAATTGTTCCATGTTCTAAAATGGTTTCCGGTATCACCGGATTCCCGGTGCAGCCCAACAAGGCAGTGGTGGGGGCCAACGCATTTGCTCATGAGTCTGGAATTCACCAGGACGGTGTACTAAAACAGCGTGAAACTTACGAGATCATGCGTGCTGAGGATGTCGGTTGGTCGGCAAACCGTATGGTACTGGGTAAACACTCCGGACGTAATGCATTCAAGACCAGGCTGAGTGATCTTGGAGTTGAGTTTGGTTCTCAGGAAGAGCTGAACGAGGCCTTCGCCCGCTTCAAGGATCTGGCCGACAAGAAGCATGAGATTTATGATGAAGATCTACAGGCGCTGGCGACAGACTCAGTGCAGTGGTGTGCTGACGAGTGTTACCGATTGATCTCGCTTCATGTCTGCTCCGAGACAGGTGAAATCCCCAATGCTGAGGTTACTGTACTTGTTGATGGAGAGGAGAAGACGGCCAAGGCAACGGGTGCGGGTCCGGTTGATGCCGTGTTTGGTGCTATTGAGTCTCTGGTGGAGAGTCATGCAAAGCTTGACCTCTACTCGGTCAACAGCATAACCGAGGGTACCGATGCTCAGGGTGAGGTTACTGTACGGCTCGAAAAGAATGGCGGTTTCATCAATGGCCAGGGGGCAGATACCGACATTGTAATCGCTTCTGCCAAAGCCTATATCCACGCACTGAACCGTGTTGCAGAACCAAAAGGACGTGAACATCCTCAATTATGATTTTTGCTGCGTTTGAATTGTTGCTGATTTTTGCGCTGGTTGGCTGGGTGGTATGGATGATAAGAAAGTAAATATGCAGTCACCATATTTGAATATAATGGGTATTCAGCAGTGGGTACGCAGAGATAGTACTGAAAACAGTACCACCAATAGCGACGACAATGAATTTTCCAGATATGTTGAAGAGAGCAAAGTAGCAACATCACCGCTACTTGTCATAACCACCTCGCTTGACGGAGAGGAGAGAATCCTTCTCGACAACATGCTGCAGGCTATAGAAATTAGTGGTGCAGAGGTTCAGCAGATAACTATCCTCAAACCGGAGCTGCTCTCTCAACAGGAGTTCCAGCAATATCTTGTGGGGCGTATCAGAGAATCATCGGCGCAAGCGGTAATCCAGTTGGGTGGTGACGTCATCAACCATACCCTGGTTGAGTACACCTTTCACCCATCCCACCTGATGCAGCATAAAAGTGACAAGCGGCACGCATGGGAGGCCTTGAAGCGAGTAAAGAAGAGGATTGATGGCTGACCTCAATATTCGTCAGATGGGGGAGGCAGATCTTGAGGGTGTGTTGGAGATCGAACAACAGGTCTACCCATTTCCATGGTCCAGACAGATATTCATCGACTCAATCGAGGCTGGATCACTTCTGGTAGTGATGGAACAGCGCAACAAGATTGTTGGATATGGTGTGCTTTCCAGTGGTGGTGGAGAGTCTCAGCTGCTCAATATCGCCATTGATCCGGAGTCACAGAAAAAAGGGATGGGAGAGATTCTGTTGAGCTGGCTGATAGAGCGGGCGCGAAGCAAAGGTTCTGAGATGCTTTTTCTGGAGGTGAGACTATCCAATATCTCTGCTCAGAACCTATATCTCAAGCTTGGATTTAACGAGATTGGTGTACGTGATAACTACTATCGCGTGGCTGGCGGAAAGCGCGAGGATGCGTTGATATATGCGCTACAGTTTTTACCAAAATAATCACAGCCTCACCCATGCAACACGCTCAAGCACATCCCTGTGTCGCTCGCCTGTGGTCGTCCAGGCCACAGACGGTTACCCGTGTGAGGCTGCGATCACTTTCGCAAGGATTTATACTATCGTTTCAGATTGTTAGGTAGTAGCGGGGCAATCGTCTTTTGGATGGCACCATGCACCTCCAGCCCACCAGCAATAACATTTCCTGTCTTCAGAAAATCGGCGCCACCGGAAAAATCACTACACACACCACCAGCCTCGGAGACCAGTAGCGCACCGGCAGCTATATCCCATGGGTTGAGCCCAATCTCCCAAAAGCCATCCAGCCTGCCAGCGGCCACATAGGCTAGATCAATCGCGGCCGATCCGGCACGACGTATTCCTGCACTGTCAGGAAATAGTGCCTTGAAAGTCTCCATATATACCTCAAGATGCTGCTGGTCCTTGAATGGAAACCCTGTGCCCAGCAGAGACCCGCTAATCCCTTTTCGGTTGGTGGTGCGAATACGACGATTGTTGAGCATGGCGCCATCGCCCTTGGAGGCAGTAAAAAGCTCATCCCTCAACGGATCATAGACAACGGCGTGAAGGAGGTTGTCACCAAATGCCAGGGCGATAGAGACTGAGAAAACCGGAAATCCATGCAGGTAATTCGTGGTGCCATCCAGAGGATCAATAATCCATTTGTACTCATTGCCCTCAAAGGAGCCATTCTCTTCGGCCAGAATAGAGTGGTCTGGATAGGCTTGGTGAAGGATTTTTATTATTTCAGCCTCTGCCTTGCGATCAACCTCGGAGACAAAGTCATTCTTTCCCTTGGATTCAATGTTAAGTGCATCCAGTCTGTCAATGGAGCGCAGAATTACAGAGCCTGCACGACGCGCTGCCTTGACGGCTGTATTGAGCATTGGGTTCATAACAAGATCCTGAGAAGTGATATAGGGAGAAGGATTTTACTCTACTGGTATACTATCGGCCACTCAAAACAGTAAAGTATGGTTAGGGAACCACCATAAGATAACTTGTGGGGGAGATCTGATAGAGTTACGAAGTGACTTAATCAGAGCGTTCTTGGCATTGATAATGGATATTCTGATATGAATCACCTGAGGGTAAGGTTTGTGCTGGTAGAGACTTCCCATCCGGGAAATATTGGAGGCGCTGCGCGTGCCATGAAGAATATGTCTCTTGACCAGCTGGTGTTGGTTAATCCAAAACAGTTTCCATGTGCTGAGGCGACCTCGCGGGCATCAGGGGCAGATGATATTTTGATGAACGCCTCTGTTGTCAAAACGGTAGATGAGGCGCTGAATGGGTGCTCTCTGGTTATCGGAACTACCGCACGTCCCAGAAACCTGTATCTGCCTGAGCTTGATCCAAGGGAGTGTGCCGAGAGAGTTATGGATGAGTCTCTCAAGGGGGAGGTTGCGGTACTGTTTGGTCGAGAAGATTCCGGGCTTAGTAATGAGGAGCTGGATCGCTGTAATCTGTTGATGAGGATCCCAACCAGTCAGGATTACTCTTCACTGAATCTTGGGGCTGCAGTGCAGGTTCTTGCTTATGAGTTGATGATGCAGAGAGGTACACAATTAAAGCGACCTGTTGGAGAGGTTGTGCGTCAATATCCATTGGCAACAGCGGATGAGATGGAGGGCCTTTTTGGGCATATTGAGAAGGTAATTATCGAGACCGGTTTTCTTGATCCAGAAAACCCCAGACAGGTAATGCGTCGTCTGCGTAGACTGTTTAACAGGGCAGAGGTGGATCACAATGAGATTAATATTCTTAGGGGTATTCTTACCTCTATCAATTCCAATATGGGCCGTTCCAGAAATGTATAATCTTGCAATAATAATTTGATTGGGATTTTGGAAAGTTGACGAGCAATGTTTAAGCGTATAAAAGAAGATATTCAGTGCGTATTCGAAAGAGACCCCTCGGCAAGAAATTCTGTTGAGGTTTTGATCTCATACCCAGGTGTGTTTGCGGTATTGATGCACCGTTTTAACCACAAGATATGGAATGTTGGATTGCGAGGGGTTGCACGCTGGTTGTCCACCATTGTTCGCTGGATAACCGGAATCGAGATTCACCCTGCCGCAACCATTGGCCGACGTTTTTTCATTGATCACGGTATGGGGGTGGTGATTGGTGAGACTACGATGATTGGCGATGATTGTACTCTATATCATGGCGTTACTCTGGGTGGAACCAGTTGGGACAAGGGTAAACGTCACCCTACACTTGAGAATAATGTGGTGGTTGGAGCAGGGGCAAAGATTCTTGGTCCAATCGTGCTTGGTGAGGGTGCACGGGTAGGATCCAATTCTGTTGTGGTCAAGGATGTACCCAATGGGGCCACGGTTGTTGGTATTCCTGCACGTATTATTCAGCGCAAGAAACCAATTAATCCTCATGTTGAGGAGTTTGCCAAGAAGATTGGTTTCGATGCCTATGGCGCCTCCAGCGAAATGCCGGATCCCGTTGCTAATGCCATAAACTGTATTCTGGACCATGTGCACGCTATGGATTCACAGATGGAGCAGATGTGCGATGCCATCAAGCAGATTGGTGGTGAGGTTGAGGGGGTTGATCTTCCCGCAATAAACGTATCCTGTTCAATCCGCAAGCAGTCCTGTGATGTTGATTGTGATAGTGACGCATGTTCTGTAACAGTTGATAGTAGTGGTCTAACAGGCAGTTCAGAAGCCGCAAAATAAACTTGACCTTTTTAGTCAGTTAAAGCAATATAACCACAGTAATTTTCTGGGTTATTATTATTTAAGCTGAGGAGACCTTATGCGTCTGACAACAAAAGGAAGGTATGCGGTTACTGCCATGCTGGATCTGGCAATTAACGAAGGCTGTGGGCCAATTACACTCTCTGAAATTTCTGGACGACAGGGGATATCACTCTCCTATCTCGAACAACTTTTTGCCAAGTTGAGGAAAAAGGGGTTGGTCAAAAGCTCACGTGGACCTGGGGGTGGTTACCGCTTGGCGCAGAGAGCCAATGATATTGCTATCTCGGAGATTATTCTTGCAGTGGATGAGGCTATTGATGTTAGAAAGTGCAAGGGTGATGGAAATTGTCAGGGGGACCACAGTTGTCTGACTCATGATCTGTGGACTGATCTTAGTGACCAGATTCAGGATTTTCTCTCTTCTATCTCATTGGGTGCACTTACAAAGAACAAGAGCATCCATGAGTTGAATCGTTGCCATGGTAACGCATTGCAAGAAGAGGCAGCAGCCTGACAGTTACTTTTTGTAATGTACCGATGGCTCTCTATCTTGACTGCAATGCAACGACACCACTTGCCTCAAAGGTTTTTGAGGCAATGCGACCATTCTGGTCCGAGAACATGGGTAACCCATCATCACGCCACCGTTATGGTCGGATCGCCAGAAATGCGATAGAGAAGGCCAGGGCGCAGGTTGCCGAATTGCTGAATGTTTCGGTTGACCAAATTATTTTTACAGGAAGTGGAACAGAGGCAAATCATCTTGCAATTCATGGTATTGCCAAATCATTATCATCTAAAAACTTAACTAATAAGGTGGTTGCGGTTGGCTCGACAGAGCATGCAAGCATTCTCTCTGCTGCCAATAGTATGGAGCATAGTGGTTGGGATGTTGTTCAGCTTCAGGTAGATCATAATGGGTTGTTTGGGGATGAGGCTCTGAAGCAGATTAGGGCAAATTATCCCTCAATCGTCTCTGTAATGTTGGCCAATAATGAGACTGGAGTGATCCAGAATATTGCACCAGTAGTTGAGCAGGCTCACAAGATTGGTGCAGTTGTCCATGTCGATGCAAGTCAGGCAGCAGGAAAAATTCCACTGAACTTTACCGAACTGAATGTAGATTGCATGACTGTTTCAGCCCACAAGATGTATGGACCAAAGGGGGTGGCAGCATTGATATTGGCGCCATCCCTGGAACTGAGCCCGATTATTAATGGTGGAGGCCAGGAGATGGGGCTGCGTTCAGGCACCGAAAATGTCCCTGCAATAGTAGGATTTGGTGCTGCAGCACTGTTGTCAGTCAATAATCTGAAAGATAGTGGTGCCAGCTTGTTGGAGACAAGAAGATATCTTGAGGCCGGACTTAAGAATATAGATGGAATAGAGATTGTGGCTGAGACGGCAGATAGATTACCCAATACGGTAATGATGATCATCACCGCGGTTGAGGGTGAGACCATGTTGATGCAGCTTGACCAGCGTGGTTTTTGTCTCTCGAGTGGATCAGCCTGTCAGGCTGGAAAAACAGACCCGAGCCATGTTTTGATGGCTATGGGCATTTCCGGGCAACAGGCAAAGAGTGCAGTGAGAGTAAGCCTCTGCAGAGGAGTTACCAGAGATGAAATAGATCTGTTTCTGGATGCATTGTCAGAGATTGCATTATCGCAGTCGTCAGCCGTTAGTATGACAGCCTGGGGTTAAGTGAAGTAGATCAAAATGGTACAATATCAGCAATCAACGAAAGAGAAGTATGGCTCTTGTGAAGAGCATGGTGGGAGCTTGCTTCTTGATATGGAAATTTACGAGTAGATAAATGATGACACAATCAAATAACCAATCCAGCAGTCGCCCCATATATCTGGATAACTCAGCAACTACCCCGGTTGATCCGCGTGTTGCTGAGGTGATGGTGCAGTACCTTACAGCTGATACCAAGTTTGGTAACCCGGCCTCCAAATCTCATGTCTATGGGTGGGAGGCAGAGGATGCGGTCGAGAGCGCTAGAGAGGATGTTGCTCAACTGATTGGGGCAGATCCCAAAGAGATTATCTGGACATCGGGCGCTACAGAATCGGATAACCTTGCCATCAAGGGGATTGCCCACTTTTATCACAAGAAGGGTAAACATATTGTCACCAGCTCAATTGAGCATAAAGCGGTTCTTGATAGCTGTCGCCAACTGGAGCGTGAGGGTTATGAGATTACCTATCTGCAGCCGGAGTCTGACGGACTTATAGATATATCCAGGCTGGAGGCAGCTCTGCGTGATGACACAATTCTGGTCTCCATTATGCACGTTAATAACGAGATTGGGGTGGTGCAGGACCTGGAGGCAATTGGAAAGTTAACGCGCGAACGCAAAATTTTCTTCCATTCAGATGCGGCACAGAGTGCTGGCAAGGTGGAGATTGATGTAAACAGAATGAATATTGACCTGATGTCATTCTCGGCACATAAGGTTTATGGCCCCAAGGGTGTTGGTGCTCTCTATGTTAGACGCAAGCCGCGTGTAAGGCTGGAGGCACAGATGCATGGCGGTGGTCATGAGCGTGGCATGCGCTCCGGAACGCTTGCTGTACATCAGATTGCAGGAATGGGCGAGGCCTTCCGTATCGCAAAAGAGGAGATGGCAGAGGAGTCAGTTCGTCTGGAGGCTCTGCGTGACCGTTTCCTTGATGGCATCAAGGAGATGGAAGAGGTCTATGTCAACGGAGATCTCAAGAACCGTGTTCCTGGAAACATAAATGTCAGTTTCAATTTTGTAGAGGGTGAATCATTGATGATGGCACTAAACAGGCTGGCAGTATCCTCCGGATCTGCCTGTACCTCAGCCAGCCTTGAACCATCTTATGTGCTGCGCGCAATCGGGAGAAATGATGAGTTGGCGCATAGCTCTATCCGTTTTACCTTCGGCCGTTTTACTACCGAGGATGAGGTTGATGAAGCAGTCTCTCTGGCTGTTCATCATGTAAATAAACTGCGCGAGCTATCACCATTATGGGATATGTACAAGGATGGTATCGACCTTAGTACAGTACAGTGGGCGGCACACTGAATACACTCCACAGAGACTAGGAATTAGAGATGGCAATTACAATGACATCTGCAGCAGCAGAACGGGTTAAGAGTTTTCTGGATAATCGTGGCCAGGGTGTTGGCCTGCGCCTTGGAGTAAAAACATCTGGATGTTCCGGTATGGCCTATGTGCTCGAGTTTGTCGATGAGGTTGAGGATGATGACCAGATATTTGAGCTGGATGGTGTCAAGATAATCGTTGACCCAAAGAGTATGGTATATCTGGATGGTACAGAGCTGGATTACGGGAAAGAGGGGCTGAACGAGGGCTTTCAGTTCAATAACCCTAATGTAAAAAACAGCTGTGGGTGTGGTGAGAGCTTTAATGTTTGAGCCTTATGGATCTTACAACCAACTACTTCGAACTGTTTGGGATTCCTGTCAGCTACTCAGTTGACAAGGGAAGGCTTGCGGAAAGTTATCGTGAGCTACAACAGTTGTTTCATCCTGATCGCTTTGCCAGCTCTTCAGCACAAGAGCGCAGACTTTCGCTGCAGATGGCCTCGAGGATCAATGAAGGAAACCGTGTGTTACGCGACCCGATTGAGCGGGCACGTTATCTCTTGGAGCTGAATGAAGTCGATCTGGGTACAGATGGAGAGACTCTTCGTGACAACCAGTTTCTGCTGGAGCAGATGGAGCTGCGTGAGGAGCTGGATGAGATCCAGCACGGCAGTGATCCAGGGAGTGCTCTTGACCGCTTTGTAATGCAGATGGATGAGCGCATCAGAGAACAGGGTGAACAATTTACCCGGCAATGGGAGAGCTCGCATGAAGAGGCACGTCAAACTATCCAGAGAATGCAATTCTTCAGCCGTCTCTACCATCAGGCAGAAACCATGCTGGATGATTTAATTTAAGAGGTCTCCATGGCACTGTTACAGATTTCCGAACCTGGACAATCGTCCGCACCACATCAGCATCATCTTGCAGCAGGGATTGATTTGGGCACAACCAATTCATTGGTTGCCTCTGTGCGTAGTGGATCTGCCGAAACCCTGCCAGATGATAATGGAGAGCATATGCTTCCATCTGTAGTTAGATATCATGCAGGGTCGAAAGCCCCAACCGTTGGATATTTAGCGCGTGAATCTGCTGTAGATGACCCAATTAATACACTAGTGTCAATCAAGCGCATCATGGGCAAGAGTGTTGAAGAGCTTAAAGACGTATCAAGGCAGTATCCATACTCGTTTATTGAGACCCAATCATCAGTCCCAAGAATCAAGACAGCTGCAGGTGCGGTTAGCCCTATTGAGGTTTCGGCAGAGATCCTCTCTGTTCTCAACAGACGTGCAGAAAGTACTCTGGGTAGTGATCTGGAGGGGGTTGTTATTACAGTTCCTGCATACTTTGATGATGCGCAGCGTCAGGCAACCAAGGATGCTGCAAAATTGGCAGGATTGAATGTGTTGCGCCTGCTTAACGAGCCAACTGCAGCAGCAGTTGCATATGGCCTGGATTCACAGCCAGAGGGGATCCATGCCGTTTATGATTTTGGTGGAGGCACCTTTGATATCTCAATTCTGCGCCTGACCCGTGGGGTTTTTGAGGTGCTCTCAACTGGTGGTGATGCGGTGTTGGGCGGAGATGACATGGATCATCTGGTTGCGGAGTGGATGAGTAGAGAGGCAGGAGATGAGACCTTGTCTCTTCAGTATCTGTTGACAGAGGCCCGCAATGCAAAGGAGGCATTGACCAAATCTGAAGAGGTTGAATTGACTCTGCAACATGGTAATTCAGCGGTGTGGCAGGGGGTGCTTACAAGAGAGCAATTTGATGAGCTGGTTGCGCCAGTTGTTAAGAAGACCATGAGAATTGTGCGACGCGCAATACGTGATGCCGGTGTAGAGAGAGATGAGATTAACGAGATAGTGTTGGTTGGAGGTTCTACAAGAGTTCCTCTGGTTAGAAAAGAGATGGAGACGTTTTTTGAGCAGACTCCACTGCAGGGAATCGATCCCGAACGTGTGGTAGCTCTAGGTGCCGCCATTCAGGCTGATATTCTGGTTGGCAACAAAAAGGATGGTGAGCTGTTGCTGCTTGATGTGACACCACTCTCTCTTGGTCTGGAGATTATGGGTGGAATGACAGAGGTGGTAATCCCCAGAAATACCACAATACCGGTTGCCAGAGCGCAGGAGTTCACCACTTTCAAGGATGGACAGACAGCAATGTCGATCCATGTTGTTCAGGGTGAGCGTGAGATGGTTGAGGATAACCGTTCGTTGGCCCGTTTTGAGTTGAGAGGCATTCCACCAATGGTGGCTGGGGCGGCCAGGATACGGGTAACTTTTCAGGTTGATGCAGACGGCTTGCTCTCTGTCTCTGCACGAGAAGAGAATAGCGGGGTGGAGGCGGAGATTGAGGTAAAACCATCCTATGGACTAAGCGATGGTGAAGTAGAAGGTATGCTAAAGGATTCTTACCGTTTTGCCGAGGCTGACCGTGATATGAGAATGTTGCGAGAGCAACAGGTGGAAGCTGACAGAACCATTGTCGCATTAGAGGCAGCACTCCAGCAGGATGGTGACTCCTTATTGAGTGGTGATGAGAGGGCCCGACTTGAAGAGTTGATTGCCAGACTGCGTGAAATCTCCTTGGGTGACAATAGAGATGAGATAGAAAAGGCCATTGAGAAAACCAATAGAGAGAGCGAATTTTATGCGGCTCGAAGAATGGATCGCTCAGTTCATGATGCCTTATCTGGAAAAAGTGTGGATGAGATAGGAGAGGGGAAATGACGCAGATAATTGTATTGCCACACGAAGAGCTCTGTCCTGAGGGGGCTGTTATTGAGGCGGAGATTGGAACAACCATACTTGATGCGCTGTTGGAGAATGATGTAGAGCTTGAACATGCTTGTGAAAAAAGCTGTGCCTGTACCACCTGTCACTGTTACGTTCGAGAGGGTGGGGACTCTCTGAATGAGAATGAGGAGGCTGAGGATGATATGCTTGACAAGGCTTGGGGGCTTGACCTTGATTCCAGGTTGAGTTGTCAGGCGGTGGTTGCAGATGAGGATCTGGTGGTTGAGATACCTAAATATACTATTAACATGGTTTCTGAAAACAATTAAGTAGTCGTCTCCAGGTAATCAGCCCGCCTCGTGCCTCGGTTACTTCGTCTCCTGCCTGCGCGGGGATGACCTGATAAGAGCTTCCTGAGCTATTAAATGAGAGTTTTAAGATGAATTTAAGATGGACAGATGTACATGATATTGCCATTGAATTGGATGAGGCCTATCCGGATATGGATCCGATGACGATTAACTTCGTTGATCTGCACCGTTTTGTGTTGGAGCTGGAAGGGTTTTCCGACAACCCTGACCATGGTGGGGAAAAAGTGCTGGAGGCGATTCAGATGTCGTGGATCGAAGAGCGTGATTAGTGGTAAAATCTGCGCTCGGATTTTGAGCTGAATTTTTATGACTGAGGCCCGCATTGATGCGGGTCGATTTTTTATGGAGAAAAGAACCCATGGCGATTGAACGCACTTTTTCGATTATCAAACCAGATGCTGTAGCCAAGAATGTAATTGGCAAGATCTATTCCCGTTTTGAGTCTAACGGTCTGCGTATCGTTGCCTCGAAAATGGTGCATATGACCAAAGAGCAGGCTGGTGGCTTCTATGCTGTGCACAAGGAGCGTCCTTTCTACAATGACCTGGTTGAGTTCATGACTTCTGGCCCTGTAATGGTTCAGGTTCTGGAGGGGGAGGGTGCGATCACCAAGAATCGTGAGATTATGGGGGCTACCAATCCACAGGAGGCGGCTGAAGGCACTATCCGTGCAGACTTTGCCGATACCCTGGACGAGAATGCCGTACATGGTTCCGATGCTCCTGAGACTGCAGCACAGGAGATCGAATATTTCTTCCCAGAGGGAGTCTGTGAACGCACCCGTTAATTTACTGGGGTTAAACCGTACACAACTGGAGGCCTTCTTTGCCGAGCATGGTGAGAAGGCCTTTCGTGCTTCTCAGGTGCTGAAATGGATCCATCAGCAGGGGGTTGCAGATTTTGCTCAAATGACAAATCTGAGCAAAACTCTGCGTGAGAAGCTAACGGATATATCTGTTGTTCAGATTCCAGAGGTTATTGCCGACCGCATCTCTACTGATGGTACTCGCAAGTGGCTACTTGAACTGGAGGACGGGAATTCGGTAGAGACCGTTTTCATCCCGGAGAAGGGGCGTGGTACCTTGTGCATCTCTTCTCAGGTTGGGTGCTCACTTAACTGTACATTCTGTAATACAGCACAACATGGTTACAGCCGTAACCTCTCTTCTGCAGAGATTATTGCGCAACTGTGGGTGGCAGACAGGCTGCTAGGGCGTGAGGGCCCAGGGTCACATCAGCGAGTTATCACCAATGTAGTGTTGATGGGAATGGGGGAGCCGTTGCTGAATTTCGACTCCGTGGTCTCCGCCATGGAGTTGATGAAGGAGGATTTCGCCTATGGACTCTCTCGCAGAAGAATAACCCTTAGCACCTCTGGAGTGGTTCCAATGATGGATCGTCTCAAGGAGACGTGTCATGTCAGTCTTGCAGTCTCGCTCCATGCTACAAATAATAAGCTGAGGGATCAACTTGTCCCCATCAACCGGAAATATCCGTTAGAGGAGTTGATGGATGCATGTAGACGTTATGTCGATGGTTCTCCGAGAAGTCGGGTTACTATCGAGTATATTTTGTTGGGCGGCATTAATGACAGTAGAGAGGATGCAGCGGCACTGGTTTCGCTGTTACGTACAGTGCCTTCCAAGGTTAATCTGATCCCATACAATCCATATCCTGGTGGGCAGTATGAACGTCCATCATCAGAGGCTATTGACAGGTTCCGTTCTGTTCTGATTCAGGCTGGCATTACAACAGTCACCAGAAAAACCAGAGGGGAGGATATTGAGGCGGCATGTGGCCAGTTGGCTGGACAGTTCAAGGATCGAACCAGAAGGTCTGATAATCCTGAACTCCACAGTTGACCGCTACAAATTGTCGCAAGCTAATGACATTAAATATAAATAACAGTATGTGGTTGTTCGCTCCCATCAAGCTTTTTCAGAGGTTCCTCAGGATAATGCAGGCTAAAGTATCTCTGGTTTTGAGGCTGGTTTTTGTCATAATGGTAGCGACTGTTTTATCTTCTTGTGCAACAACCATAAAATCCCAAAAAAAGTCGGCAAAGGTGGCACAATTACAGCTGGAATTGGGGGTTGCTTATATGGAGCAGGGGTATATGGATATGGCTCTGGTTAACCTGGAAAAGGCGCAATCAATCAAGCCGGATGATCCTGAGATACAGTATGCATTGGCACTGTTGTATCTGAAAAAGGGGAGTGAGGAGAGAGCCGAACAGCACTTTATGCGGGCAATGAGAGAGGACAAGCCATATCCGGAGGCACAGAATGGATATGGTGTGTTGCTGTGTCGTCAGGGGCGTCACCGGGAGGCGGCCATCTACTTCGGTATGGCGATCAATAATCCTGACTACAAAACCCCGGATGTTGCTACCAGGAATAGTGAAATTTGTGGAGATGAGATGAAATGAGCGAGAAAAACAAAAATGGTGTGGTTGATCAGGGTGAGTTGTTCGAGAAGCCATTGGGGGAGCGCCTGCGTGAGGCCAGATTGGAGCAGGGGGTCGAGCTGGCTGATGTTTCTCACCAGCTCAAGGTGGAAGAGTCGGTTCTTGTGGCCATTGAAGAGGGAAGAAAGCCACCAAGAGCTCTTCCAGATGTATTTTTCAAAGGATTTATCAGAAACTATGCGCGTTACCTAAAGGTTGAGACAGGTGCAAAAGAGACAAGTGTTAATGTCTCCTCACTAGGTACCACCCCCCCCAGAGAGATTGGCGGAGATAAAGCCGAGAGACCATCTTTTGATCTCGCCTCCAGGCTGGGATCAATTGTTGAGTCGGCAGGTAATTGGGGCAGAAGTTTTGTAAAAGATCCGGTTAATGAAGTAAAAGAGAATCCATTGCCACCCGTTGTCATACTATTGTCATTGGTTCTGGTTTTCTGGCTGTTGTCAGGAGGTGATCCCGCGGATGAGCAGCCTGTAGTGGTTGAATCGGTATCGACAGAAAATATTGAGAGCGGTGGTCCGGAGGCAACGGAAACAGAGGCCGCCAAACCTGTGAAACCAACCAAACCAGCTGTTAATGATGGAGTTGTGACTATTCAGTATATAGATAGTGCATGGACCAGAATTACCGACGGTCTTGGACGGGTATTGGTAAAGAGAAGTCTGGATGCAGGCACTATCAAGGATTTCAAGGGGCCACTGCCTTTGAAGGTTGATTTGGGAGCCAGCAGGGTTGATATTAAATTCAATGGCAAGCCATTCGATTTTCTTAACTACATCAATGATGATGGTACAGTCCAGTTTGTTCTGGAGAGCAATGAGTGACATCGCTCTCTCCTGTGTCACGTAGAGTCTCTCGCAAGATCCACGTGGGTGGAGTTGCGGTTGGTGGTGATGCCCCAATCTCTGTACAGAGCATGACCAACACCAATACATTAGATGTGGAGTCAACGGTTGCCCAGATAGAGGCGTTACAACAGGTGGGGGCTGATATTGTAAGAGTCTCTGTGCCGGATATGGATGCGGCTGAGGCTTTTGGAGTAATAAAACAGAGGGTATCAGTTCCTCTGGTTGCAGATATCCACTTTGATCACAAGATTGCATTGCGTGTTGCTGAACTTGGGGTGGACTGTCTGAGGATTAATCCAGGCAATATAGGCAAGGAGGAGAGGGTACGAGAGGTGGTTGCCTCTGCACGTGATCATGATATTCCGATTCGAATCGGTGTTAATGCCGGTTCCCTGGAAAAAGATCTGCAGAAAAAGTATCGGGAGCCAACTCCGGAGGCAATGGTGGAGTCTGCGTTTCGTCATATAGAGTACCTTGATAAGCTCGATTTCCAGGACTTCAAGATAAGTCTGAAGGCCTCGGATGTTTTTATGACTGTGTCAGCATACCGATTGCTGGCAGATCAGATTACACAACCGCTCCACCTCGGAATTACAGAAGCGGGTGGTTTGCGTAGTGGGGCAGTCAAGTCCTCGATAGGGCTTGGATTACTGCTGTCCGAGGGTATTGGAGACACAATTAGGGTCTCCCTGGCGGCGGATCCGGTTGAAGAGATAAAGGTAGGTTTTGATATTTTGAAGAGCCTTCATCTGCGTAGCAAAGGGGTAAACCTTATTGCCTGCCCATCATGTTCACGGCAAAATTTTGATGTCATTGATACTGTAAACAGGCTGGAGGAGCGTCTGGAGGATGTGATTGAGCCGATCAATGTGGCAGTAATAGGATGTGTAGTTAATGGGCCCGGTGAGGCCAAAGAGGTACAGGTTGCAGTAACCGGAGGTGATCCAAATCTGATCTACCTGAATGGTATTCCTGACCATAAGGCTGGTAACGAGGAGCTGGTTGATGTGTTGGAGCGTCAAATCCGGGAACAACTTGGTAACAATTAGGTGAGTAGTAACCGATGAGCAATAAAATACAGTCTATTCGAGGGATGAACGATCTGTTGCCCGAGAACTCTCCACTTTGGCAGTTTGTAGAAGGGGTGATGCGTAGTACGCTAAAAGAGTATGGCTACCAGGAGATTCGTATGCCAATTGTTGAAAAGACGGAACTTTTCAAGCGTTCAATTGGTGAGGTTACTGATATTGTGGAAAAGGAGATGTACACTTTTGAAGATCGCAATGGTGACAGCCTTACCTTGAGGCCTGAAGGAACTGCAGGGTGTGTACGTGCGGTAATAGAGAATAGTCTGCTCAGGGGGCAGGCACAGCGTCTCTGGTATATGGGCCCAATGTTTCGTCATGAACGCCCTCAGCGTGGACGTTATCGTCAGTTTCATCAGATGGGGGTAGAGGTATTTGGCCTTGAAGGGCCAGATGTGGATGCTGAACTGATCGCGATCTCAGCACGAATCTGGCAACAGTTGGGGATAGATAGCGTAACCTTGCAGGTCAACTCATTGGGGTCCGCACACTCCCGTGAGCGCTACAGGAATATCCTGGTTGAATACTTCAAAGGGCATCAGGATAAACTTGATAAAGATAGTCTGCGCAGGCTGGAGAGTAATCCACTGCGTATTCTAGATAGTAAAAATCCGGAAATGCAGAGTGTTATTGAACAGGCTCCGGTACTTGAGGATTCTCTGGACGAGGAGGATCTTCTCCATTTTGAACAACTAAAAACAACACTGGACAGCATGAATATCGGTTATGAGGTTAATCCACGGCTGGTGCGAGGGTTGGATTATTACGGTAGAACAGTTTTTGAGTGGGTTACAGACCTACTTGGTGCTCAGGGGACAATCTGTGCAGGTGGTCGTTATGATGGGTTGGTGGAACAGATTGGAGGCAAGGCAACAACAGCAGTAGGCTTTGCGATAGGTCTGGAGCGTCTGGTTGAGTTGATGAGGGAGCAGTCACTATCTTTTGGCGAAGAGAAACCGCATGCATATCTGGTCCTGGCCGGGGAGCAGGCAACATCAGTCGGGCTGGGTGTTGCAGAGATGATCAGAAGTGCAGTCCCGGGTTTGAGATTGATAACCAACCTTGGTGGAGGAAGTTTCAAGACCCAGTTTAAGCGCGCAGATCGATCTGGTGCTCGTCTCGCACTGGTTATTGGTGATGATGAGGCAGCTAGCGGAATGGTCACAATTAAGGATCTGCATGGCAAAAGTGAGCAACAAACAGTTTCAGTAGATGATGTGGCAAACATATTGTCACGTTATAATTAGGTGCCAGTGTGGTTTTCGTGAAAACGGAAATTCAGAGTAGGCGATAGATGAGATAGAGAGGATAGAGATGGAATTCAATACAGCGGACCAGGAAGAGATTGAGGTTCTGAAAAAGTGGTGGAAGGAGAACGGAACTTCTACGGTTGCCGGAGTTGTTATCGGCCTCGCCTTGTTGTTTGGTTGGCAGGGGTATAGTGGGTATGTAGATAGTCAGGGGATGGCGGCATCACAATATTTTGAGCAGATGCAGAGCGCACTTATTCAAAAAGAGAGCGAGCAGGCAGAGAGTTTTGGTAACCAGTTGATGGATCAATATCCAGGAACAATTTATGCGGCTAATGGTGCATTGGGGCTGGCTGCACTGCAGGTTGAGAGAGGAGACGGTGCTGCGGCAAGAGTTCACTTTCAGTGGGTATTGGAAAATAGTAATTTTGAATCTCCGCGTCAGTTGGCTCAGCTTGGAATGGCCAGGTTGTACCTTGCTGAGGGTGATGTAGAGAGCGCACTGAAGCGACTCTCTGATGAGGAGCATGGTATTTATGCGTCTCACTTTAGCGAGATTAAAGGTGATGCATTGAGTCGTAAGGGAGATCACGTAGCTGCTCAGAGTGCTTATGTTGAGGCAATTCAATTGGCAGATTCTACAGATCAGCGTCGAGCACTTCTTGAGATGAAGCTCTCCGAGGTGACTCAGTAATGCAGCTTCGCTGGATCAGATGGTTATCCCTGTTTCTGGCTGGTGTTGTACTGGCGGGATGCTCAACAATCAACTCAGTAGGAGACAAGGTTGGTGGGTGGATAGGTGATGACGATCCCGACGCCCCGGCATCTCTGGAAGATATTGTTGAAAAGGTGAATCCGAAAATCTCCTGGAACAAATCTATGGGGTCTGGAACCGATGGATTGTGGGTAGATCTAAAGCACAAGATATCTGGAGAGATGGTTTATGCGGCGTCTGTCGATGGTACAGTCAGCGCAGTAAAGCTGTCATCTGGTAGCACTGTGTGGGAGCGGGAGCTTGATGAGGTGGTTATGACCGGAGTGGCCACAGGAGAAGGTAATGTTTATGTTGGAACCGAGTCAGGTAATCTGGTTGCTCTGGATAGAATTGGTGGTCAAGATCGGTGGTCCATTTCGCTGTTAAGCGAGATCCTCTCCCCTCCAGCGGTCGCTGCCGGTGTTGTTGTGGTTCGTACTGTGGATGGAAAACTGGTCGGAGTTAATGCAGAAGATGGTCTGGAGATATGGCGATACCAGCGTGAGGTACCAGTTCTCACTCTGAGAGGAACCAGCTCTCCAGTAATAGTTGGTGACATAGTGTATGCCGGTCTTGATGGAGGTGAGGTGGTTGCACTTGGTTTGCAGGACGGGCGTGAACTCTGGGTCAAGAGTGTTACCTCTCCAAGGGGGCGTACGGAAATTGAACGCATGGTCGATATTGATGCAGACCCAGCTGTTGCTGATGGGGTTGTATATGTAATTAGTTACCAAGGGGATCTTGCTGCTATAAATGGGGAGCAGGGTGATCTGGTCTGGAAGAGAAAGCTGAGTGGAGTGACTGCTCCGACAGTTTATGGGCCGTACCTGTTTCTCTCTGATGCAGAAGGAAATGTATGGGCGTTTGATCGCAAGGATGGGAGCGCACTGTGGAAACAGGATGGATTGAAGAATCGCAACCTGACATCTCCTCTGGTCTCTGGAACAAATCTTGTGGTTGGTGATGCTGAGGGTTATCTGCACTGGATCTCTGGTGAAGACGGCCATTTTGCAGGCAGAGTAAAGACCGATTCTGACGGGGTCTCCGCTACACCGCTCCCATTTCGGAATCAGGTTATCAGTTACGGCAATGGCGGAAAGCTCTCTGCAGTAACTCAGGACTAGAGGCTAGCTTAAATGTCTGACTGTCCGCAGGATGAGGAAGTATCCGTTCGCACCTCAATTCCGGTTATTGCTCTGGTGGGGCGCCCTAACGTTGGTAAATCTACCCTTTTCAACCGCTTGACAGGAACCCGTGATGCGCTGGTGGCCGATCTTCCAGGATTGACTCGGGACCGCCAATACGGGATTGCTCTCATTGATGGAGATGATGGCCAGTCTCGTCGTTATATGGTGGTTGATACCGGTGGCCTGAGTGATGATCCAGAAGGGATAGAGTCTCTGATGGAGGACCAGGTATGGATTGCTGTAGAGGAGGCAGATGCAGTTCTCTTTTTAGTGGATGGTCGTGGTGGGCTGACAGCTGCTGATGAGGCAATTGGTCGTCAACTGCGTCAGTTGGGAAAGCCGGTCCACCTGGTTGTGAACAAGACAGAAGGGCTGGATGAGAATATTGCTGGAGCAGAATTTCATGCGCTGGCGCTAGGTCAGCCTTACGCAATATCTGCAGCACATAACCATCGTATATTCAGTCTGGTAGAGAATGTTCTTAAACCATTTTCTCATACTGTAGATAGTGATCAGGAGGATCAGTCAAACATCAGAGTTGCTGTTGTGGGGCGTCCAAATGTTGGTAAATCAACCTTGATAAACCGTTTAATAGGTGAGGATAGATTGCTCGCATATGATATGCCGGGTACAACCAGGGATAGTATTGAAGTTCCGTTTGAAGAGGATGGGAAAGAGTATCTTTTGATCGATACGGCTGGAGTCAGAAGGCGCGGCAAGATTCATGAAGCTATCGAGAAGTTCAGCGTCATTAAGGCCTTTCAGGCTATTGAACGTTCCAATGTTGTCATTATGGTAATGGATGCCAGAGAGGGAATGACAGATCAGGATGCCACTCTGCTGGGTATGATTATCGATTCAGGCCGCGCCCTGGTTATTGCATTCAATAAATGGGATGGCATGGATCCATCAGATCGTGAGCGCAACAGGGATGAGCTGGAGCGTCGTCTTCACTTCCTGGATTATGCAACCATCCACACCATCTCCGCGCTACATGGTAGTGGAATCAGGGATCTTTTTGATAGTGTAAATGATGCCTATCGCTCAGCCACGCAAGAGATGAAGACTCCAGAGTTGACCAGAATACTTGAACAGAGCGTTACCGCACATCCGCCACCGCTGGTTCATGGTCATCGCATAAAGATGCGTTATGCTCATCAGGGCGGGCAGAATCCTCCAAGGATAGTGATTCATGGAAATCAGCTGAGTTCTGTTCCCAATGCATACCGTCGTTATCTGATGAATCAGTTTCGCAAGGCATTCAGGCTTGATGGCACCCCGGTTCGGCTTGAGTTCAGAACCTCAAGCAACCCTTATGCGGGAAGGAAAAACAAGCTTACTGATCGTCAGGTTCGTAAACGTCAACGATTGAAGGATTTCACCAAAAAAAGACGTTAAACGGGGGTTTTTCTGGGCTCTCCCTCAATCTCACGTACAAGTTTGGGTACAAGATAGCCAGGAAGAAGGCTGCCAAGTTCTTCCAGGAGAAGAGATGCGGTACTCTCCGGAACCTCGAAATGGTGACTACCCTGAACACGATCCAACATGTGCAGGTAGTATGGAAGAACCCCACACTCGAATAGTCTGTGGCTTAGTGATTCAAGTGTCGATACCCGATCATTCACCCCCTTGAGCAGCACGGACTGATTCAATAGAGTGACTCTTGAATCACCAATGGCTCTCAATGATGATTCAACATCCCTGTCCAGTTCATTTGGATGGTTGCTATGGATGACCATGACCACCTTTAGTCTCGTCTCCTTGAGTAACGTGAGCAGGGAGCTGTCAATCCTGCTCGGTAGAATGACTGCCATTCTGCTGTGGATTCTGAGGGTCTGCAGGTGAGGAATCGTCTCCAGTTTTGATATTAGTTTATTAAGCCGGTTGTTGCTGAGCATAAGAGGATCTCCTCCGCTCAGGATAACCTCATGGATGGTATGGTCTGACCTTATCTGGTCAATGGCATCCATGGCGTTTGAGGCAGACAGCGTGTGATCTCGATATGGGTAGTGACGACGAAAGCAGTAGCGACAGTGGATGCCGCAGGCTGAGGTTGTAATAAGCAGAACCCTGCCATGGTATTTCTGTAAAACCCCGTTGCCACATATTGCTCCACTATCACCAACCGGGTCGGTTCCGTATCCATCCACAATATCCAGCTCATCGACTGAGGGCATTATCTGTTTAAGTAGTGGATCGTCAGAGTTGCCCTTCTCTATGCGGTGTATATAGCTTGTAGTTGCCCTTATGGGGAACTGCTGTTCTCCATCTGCAACTGTTGAAAAGTTGTCTGTTGATAGTTCGAGCATCTCTACAAGCTCTTTTTTTGTGCGCAGTGATTGAGCGATCTCCTTCTGCCACGAAGAGGTTGAATCGGACTGCACAATAACTTGGGAAGCGGGTATCATAGTCGGCTATTTTCCAATAATTACAGGTTTGATGCTATGGCAACAGTAAGTACAAGTGAATTCAGGAATGGGCTCAAGGTTATGATTGATGGGGCACCATGCTCCATTATTGAGAACGAGATTGTAAAACCTGGGAAGGGACAGGCATTTAATCGGGTAAAACTGAAATCACTTATTGCCGGAAAGGTATTGGAGCGTACCTTTAAGTCAGGAGAGTCCCTGGAGCGTGCTGATGTACATGAGGAGGAGTATCAGTACTCATACACAGATGGGGATCTGTTCTATTTTATGCATCCTGATAGTTTTGAACAGATTGCAGCAGACCATGCAGCTATGGGTGATACTGAAAAGTGGTTGAAGGGGCAGGAGATGTGTCTGGTTACATTGTGGAACGGCAACCCCATCTCCATTACTCCTCCAAATTTTGTGGAGTTGCAGATTACCGAGACAGATCCTGGTCTGCGCGGAGATACATCAGGTGGTGGTGGCAAACCAGCCACATTGGAGAGTGGTGCTGTAGTAAGGGTTCCACTATTTGTTGCAGAGAATGAGGTGATCAGAGTTGATACAAGAACTGGGGAGTATGTCGCTCGTGTCAAAGAGTGATGATGATAATTCTGTAGGGTTGCTGCGAGAGCGTGCAACCTTTATTGGTGCAATACGCACATTTTTCTCCGAGCGTAATGTGCTGGAGGTAGAGACCCCGATCCTCTCTACTGCTGCGACAACGGATCCACATATTGACTCCTTCTCTACCGAGACAGCAATAGGGATACCGCTATACCTTCAGGCCTCACCCGAGCTATTCATGAAGAGGTTGTTGTCTGCAGGGACAGGTCCGATATTTCAATTGGCTCCAGTGTTTCGATCGGAAGAGGCAAGCCCGCATCATAACCCAGAGTTTATGATGCTTGAGTGGTATCGACCTGACTTCACCATGGAGCAGTTGATGGATGAGGTAGAAGAGCTGGTGAGCAACTTTGTTGATCTACCCTCCATTGAGCGGTTTACTGTTGCAGAGGCATTTCAGCAGGTGGTGGGAATTGATGATCTTCTCTCTACAACAGCAGAACAACTTAAGGATGTAGCTGTTGCAATGGGGTTGCCATCAGCTGGAGAGATGGAGCTGGAGTGGGACGGCTGGATTGACTACTTTCTTGTTCTGGCAGTAATCCCGCGCCTTTCGCATGCCGCTTTTTTCCTTACGCACTATCCATCATCACAGGCTGCTTTGGCACGAATAAGTCCGGATGACCCAAGGGTGGCAGAACGTTTTGAGTTAATGCTGAATGGCATAGAGATTGCGAATGGTTTCCGTGAGTTGACAGATGCGGCAGAGCAGCGCAAACGTTTTGAGAGAGAACTTGGGATGCGTGCTGAGGATGGCATGGATATAGTGCCAATAGATATGAAATTTCTTGCGGCCATGGAGGATGGGTTGCCGGAGTGTTCTGGGGTTGCTGTGGGAGTCGAGCGCCTAATGATGGTATCAATGGGAAAAGAGCATATAAGTGAGGTAATGCCATTTCCTTATCAATCAGTCTGATCAAACCCTCCTATACTCTCTCCCATCTTTAGGGGGAGACCGCTTTGGAATTCGTCTGCAAAATTGATTGCCTCTTTTCCAAAGAGAAGAATAACTGTGGATCCCATATTGAAGCGTCCCATCTCTTCACCTTTTTTCAGGGTTATGGATTCTGCGCCATCCCCATCATATTTCCATGTATGAACAAATTTCGTTCCCGGTGGGGTAATCTCTCCAGCCCATACAGTTTCAATGCTTCCTACAAAGAGTGCACCAACCAATACCATCGCCATTGGTCCCGCAGCCGTATCAAATAGAGTGGCTACCCGTTCGTTTCTGGCAAACAGGCCCGGTACGGTACGAGTAGATGGGTTATTCACCGGGTAGAGGCGACCAGGGATATAGATCATCTCCCGTAGAGTGCCATCTGTTGGCATATGAATACGGTGGTAGTTTCTAGGGGAGAGGTAGATGGTAGAGAATTTTCCATCCATGAACGGTGTCGCACGTTCCGAGATGCCTCCAAGCAAGGTTGTAAGGTTGAAACTGTGTCCCTTTGCCTGAAATATGGCCTGCTGGCAGATCTCCCCCTGCTGACTGACAGTTCCATCCACAGGGCTGATTAGTGTTGTTGCGTCCCCGGAAAATGGTCTGGATGTTGGATTGAGCTCCCTGGTAAAAAACGAGTTGAATGAGCGGTAGCTTTTTATCTCAGGGTTGGCAGCAATGGACAGATCAATCTTGTAGAGATTGCAGGCGAGTCGAATCAGTGTTTGTGATAGTAGCCGGTTTTCTGATCTGGTAATTGCATGAACAATACGTGAAAGCAGATGGTGAGGAAGAGCTGCCACTATTAGCAGGAAGAGGGTATCTGTCAGTTTCTGTAGCAGCTTGTTCATGGTCTGGTTGGTGAGGTCTCGGTAACATTGATTGTTATGGCAAGCACTGTTCCTGCTTTGAGGATGTCGCCATCATTGATGCCATTCTGTCGCATCAGCTCCTTTGTGGATATATAAAACTGTTCTGCAATCTCACTCAAGGTGTCATCTGGTTTGACTTTATAGGTGATGGTTTGGGTGGCCATTTTGGCAATAAAGTATGGCTGTTCTGATGGGTGTTTGGATATGTCGTCCATCAGTTTTCTGGTGGATGGGTCCATTGGTGAAGGGATAAAAAGAGCATCTCCAGTAAGTATGGTGTGGCCATCAATCTTGTTGCGTTGCTGAATGGCGATAATATTTGAATTGTACTGTTCGGCAATCTCACTCAGTGACTCCCCGGCAGCCACAATGTGCCGATCCCATTTTGTGAACATCTTGCGATCTATCTTTTGGAGGTTGTCGTTGAATAGAACGGCATTAGTGTGTGGAAGGAGTAATTGGTGAGGACCATTAGGTGGTGTTGCCCATCTGTTGAGTCCTGCATTGAGTTGATAGATATCCTGCTGCGGGAGTTCCGCAAGTTTTGCAGCAAGCGAGATGTCAATCTGCTGTTTTGTCTCTACAGCGATGGTTAGAGGATGGTCTGGTATTGCTGGCAATGTATATCCATACTTGTCAGACTCTTCTATGAAACGAGCCAGTGCCAATAGACGTGGAACATACCCCCTGGTCTCTCTGGGTAGTTTTAGTTCCCAGAAATCAACGTGGGTATTGGCAACTTGTCCTCTCTCCTTGTTATAGGCGCGCATCGCCTTGCGAACATTTCCGGCACCAGTATTGTATGCCGCTAGTGCCAGTAGCCAGTCTCCATTAAACTCTCTGGCCATATCCTGCAGAAAGTAGAAGGCAGCTTCTGTGGACTCCAGCGGAGAGCGCCTCTCGTCAATCCACCAGTTCTGTTTGAGGCCGTAGCTCTTGCCGGTTGATGGAATAAATTGCCAAAGACCAGAGGCATTTCCCGGTGAGTATGCATAAACCCGGAATGCACTCTCTATTGCCGGTAACAGTACAAGCTCCAGCGGGAGTTTTCTCTTCTTTGCTCTCTTTACAATATGATAGAGATACGGAGTGGCCCGGTTCAGTACCCTGGTCAGATATTCCGGATTATTCTTGAACCAGAGAATATGCTGAATCAGGCGTGGATCCTTTCTCTCTTTCAGAGTAAAGCCACTACGCACCTCATCCCACAGTGAGCTGCTTGATGGTGCAGCAGAGGCGCTGTTGAGTGTGGAGAAGAGAGATAGAAGCACAAACAGGATAAGGGGTAGTGAGATTATCCCTCTACCAATAATGCGCTGTTTTTCCTTTATGAACTGTGTCATGGCTCTGGTATTATATCCAAAGCTTAGAGCACCTCTGAAAAAGATTAATGGGATGGGGGGTTGGGGGAAGGGCTCTACAGGTGTTATTGTAACATACTGAACCATAACCCTTCCCCCATAGGATAACTTGTGCGGGAGATCTGATTGGGTCACGAAGTGATTTAATCAGAGCTTCCTTATACAGATCAGATTCCATATATTTGCCTTGAGAAGATTAAATTCCAGTCATCAGTTTGAGCAGTGGTTTACCTCTGAGGCAGGCAATTTTTTGCTGCAACAAGAGAGGGAGTGGAATAGGGATGCATTAACGAATGTATATGGAATGCATCTGATGCAGTTGGGGGTGGCAAAGGAGAATTTTGCAAGGCAAGCGAAAGAGGTTCACCACTCTTTTGTAATGGCGACAGCCATCTACGAGGAGCAGAGCTGGGCTGTTGTGGAGGGTGAAAGTGAGGCGTTGCCAATTGCAACAGAGTCACTTACTGCCGTCATCCTGCCCCATGTTCTGGAGTATTCTGCCAATCCGCATCAGGTATTGCGTGAGGTAACCAGAGTGCTTGACGAAGATGGAGAGCTCCTGATTTATGGGTTCTCACCATGGAGTATTCAGGGGTTGCTTGGTATTGGTAAAGAGACAACCTGCCTCTCCAGAAGAAAGATCATGGATTGGTTGGCTCTTTTGGGGTATGAGGTGAGAGAGCAACGGATATTGCCGATTTTGACCCTCTCATGGCGAAGGTCAAGATTAAATACAGGGGCCTACCAGCTAGTGGCCAAGAGAAGGGTTACCCCATTAAGCAGAATTCATTCACGGTGGAGACAACGTGCCACAGTGGCATCAAGAAATTATGGTTGAGATATTTACAGATGGTGGCTGTAGAGGAAACCCTGGAGTTGGAGGGTGGGGAGCTCTTCTGCGTTACGGTGAGGTGGAAAAGGAGCTGTGGGGTGGAGAATCCAATACCACCAATAATCGTATGGAGCTGTCAGCCGTGATTCATGCACTGGAGGCAGTTAAACGTTCAGTTCCACTACGGATTACAACAGACTCAAAATACGTCAAAAGCGGCATCACCGAATGGATTCACAACTGGAAGAAAAATGGTTGGAAAACTGCGGCCAGGAAACCTGTAAAGAATGTTGATCTGTGGCAACAACTGGACAGTCTGGTGCAGATGCATCAGGTGGAGTGGGCCTGGGTAAAGGGGCATAGTGGCCACCGTGAAAACGAAATTGCAGATGAGCTTGCGAACAGGGGAATGGATGAGGCGAATAACTTATGAGACAGGTAGTACTGGATACGGAGACAACCGGTCTGGAGCCGTCACAGGGGCACCGTATTATCGAGATCGGTTGTATTGAGATGGTCAACCGTAGACTTACTGACAACCACTACCATCAGTATATTCAGCCGGATCGTGAGGTTGATGCAGGAGCCATGGAGGTGCACGGTATTAGCAATGAGTTCCTTGAAGACAAGCCAAGGTTTGAGAATGTAGTAAATGACTTTATTCAGTATGTGAAGGGTGCAGAGCTCATTATTCACAATGCCCCATTTGATGTCGGTTTTATAAACCATGAACTGAAGTTGTGGGATCCGTCTCATCCAGCTCTGGAAGAGATATGTACGATTACTGACAGTTTACAGATGGCACGTAAACAGTATCCAGGGCAGAAAAACAGTCTTGATGCGCTCTGCAGGCGTCTGGATATTGATAACTCGCAACGTACCTTGCATGGTGCGCTGCTGGATTCGGAGATTCTGGCCGAGGTCTATCTCTCCATGACTGGAGGGCAGACCGGGCTTGACCTTGATGGACTGGCAGAATTTGGCGGGGTGGAGCCCATTCGTCCCATCTCCAGTGATCGTCCCCACTTGCGGGTTATCAAGCCATCAGCTGATGAGCTGGCCGCACACCATGATTATCTAAAAAAGATCGGTAGTGAAATCTGGTAATGAGATTAAGACTATAGCCTGCGTTCGGAGTTTCTGGACATCTTCATTACCATCTCAAGAATCTCGCTTGCCAGGTATCCTGCAACCAGTAGCATAAAACCGAGTAGTGCCCCTGTTCCTATAATCCATGCCAGGCTGCTCTGCTCGAGCAGAGGGGCAAGAACCTTATGTAGTTCCGGTAGCAGAATCCCGGTCTGAAGCCCCATTGTCTGTAGCGCAGTGATCATGGTAACTGTCAGGGTAATGACAAATAGCAGCTCACCAGTAAGTCTTGCCAGTACGGTAACGATCTCTGATAGTGCATAACGTGGATCATAAAGAGAGCGAATCTCTGCTGCACGCAACAGCATAAGGTGAACCATCATGTATCCTGCAACAAAAAGGATAATCTGGACAATTACAGGAAGAAGTATCCCCGCTGATTGATTGTCTGCAGATAGTAGTTTCTGCCAGGTCTCAATGGCATCACCAATCAGATAGATCGTAAGTGCGATTGCGCTTAATCTGAGAAGGCTGGAGAACCCTGTCCTGAAGAAGCGTCCTTCAGTCAGTGAGCTGAGCCAGCTATAGACAAATAGAAACCTTTCCATTCTGCTTGATCCAAGAGTAAAAAAACTGTCGTAATAAATTGTGTCATTCTGATTATGGAGTAATCTACACTGTGGGGAGAGATAATGATAGAGGAGAGATATTGATGACGAACAAGAAGATATGTCTGAATCGTAATGTGGAGTCAGGAGACCATCATGATCATCATAAAATGGATGATGTGGTCGTGCTTCCGGTTATCGAAGGAAGTTACGGGCCGGATGTAATAGATGTTCAGCAGCTCTATAACGAAACCGGCATGTTCACCTATGACCCCGGTTACCTCTCTACCGCCAGTTGTCGTAGTAGCATCACCTATATTGATGGTGACAAGGGGGAGCTTTTCTATCGTGGATATGCCATTGAGGAGTTAGCAGACAACAGCAGTTATCTGGAGACCTGTTACCTGCTGCTTGATGGTGAGCTACCAACCGGACAACAGCTTGAAAAGTTTGAGAAAACTATCAAGGAGCATACGATGGTTAACGAAGCGATCAGACGCTTCTATGAAGGGATGCACTATGATGCACACCCCATGGCCATTACTCTTGGTGTAGTTGGAGCACTCTCTGCCTTTTACCATGACTCTATTGATATCAGGAACCCCAAACATCGCGAGATCTCTGCCCACAGACTGATTGCAAAGATGCCAACAATAGCAGCCTACAGTTACAAGTATTCGGTAGGGCAGCCATTCATCTATCCTGATAACAGTCTCGGATACGCTGAAAATTTCCTCCACATGATGTTTGCAACCCCTGCGGTTGACTACAAGGTGAATCCAGTTGCAGCTAAAGCTATGGATCTAATTTTCATCCTCCATGCAGATCATGAACAGAATGCCAGCACATCTACAGTACGTTTGGCTGGAAGTTCAGGCACAAATCCATTTGCCTCAATTGCAGCCGGTATCGCCTCACTCTGGGGGCCAGCCCATGGTGGTGCAAATGAGGCAGTGATCCACATGCTGGAGGAGATCGGGACAAAGTCTGCTATACCTTCTTATGTAGAGCGAGCCAAATCAAAGGATGACAAGTTCAGGCTGATGGGGTTTGGACATAGGGTGTATAAGCATTATGATCCACGAGCCCGTATCATTCGTGAAGCCTGCCATAATGTGCTGGATGAGCTTGACCAGAAGGATACCCCACTGTTTGAGGCTGCTCTGGAGCTTGAGCGCATTGCACTAGAAGATGAGTACTTTGTAGAGAGAAAGCTCTACCCTAATGTGGATTTCTATTCAGGACTTATTCTCAAGGCACTTGGGATCCCGCTTAATATGTTTACAGTTATCTTTGCCATGGCTCGTACTGCGGGCTGGATAGCACAGTGGAGTGAGATGCTGGATGATCCATCCCAGCGTATTGGACGTCCACGCCAGCTTTATAGTGGAGCTACTCCACGTCCCTACAAAAAGGTTGAAGAACGGACATAAAAAAACCCGCTACTGCGGGTTTTTTTATCAAGGTGATGCAGTACCTTACACGATATCTTTCAGCGCTTTTGCTGGAGTTATCTTGAGCGCATTATGCGCTGGCTTTGCAGCAATAGTCAGAGACTCACCAGTTTGTGGGTTACGACCTTCACGAGCCTTGGTAGCCTTCTTCTTGTAACGTTTGATAGTCATGATTCCTGGAAGAGCAAAGCGACCAGCAGAACGTGGTTTAACATGACGCTCAATGATTGTTCCCAGACTAGCCAGAACATCAGATACAGCCTTCTTGGAAAGACCAGTATCGTCTGCAATAGTAGCGATAGTTTGAGCCTTGGTGAATGCGTCTTTTACAGCAGTAGTTTTAGGTGCCATTACAGCGTTTCTCCTTCTTTCGTTTGAAAATTGTCCGGTAAATTTTCAACAGGATATTGTGATGAATCTACAGGAGCATGCATTGTGTCCTCTCCGTTATGAAAAGGGAAGTGATTTTTTCGTTATTTTAAAAAAAAACTCATCTAACCCTGTTCAATATCAGTTTACAGCGATCATGGGTGGTGAGCATCGGCAAAAACAGGGGTAGCATCAGGAGACAGCTATCAACTGCAATGAGAGTGTGAAGATAACATGATCTTCATCCTATTTTTTTGTGACTAGCCGGTTAAGTAGACCACCCAGCAGGTAACCATCATCCATGATTATACGGTGTGGTGCAAAAGTTGGAATGGCTGCCGAGCGCCCACGCAGTTTTGGTATGTTGTTCATATCCTGGCTCCAGAAAGGGACCAGCGCATCATTAACCTCTGATGGGGGTTGTCTGCGGATTATGGAGAAATAGTTGATATCAGGATGGGGCTGTTGATTTAACCAGTGCAGTAGCGTTCCAGGACGTGCCAGAGTCAAACCCTTTATCATGGGACGAGACCTTCTCAGTACCTGGTACTTGTCGTGAGCCATCAGTTTGGGTAACAGGCTTAAGGGGAATGGCAGGGTTGCAAGGTCATAGGCAAAGTTTGCGTATGGGGATCCCTGATGGGGCGAGGCAATAGTGATTAGTGAGTTGATGTTTGGCACTCTGTTTCTTACTACAACCATACGTGCGACAACTCCGCCTGCAGAGTGTCCAATCAGATATATTGGTTCATCAGGGTGGTTGTTGGATATGGTGGTCAGCATCTGTTCCAGTAGCTCGCTCTGTTGTTCAAGCGGAATCAGTGTGGGGATATCTGCAAGGTAGAGGATTCGATTGCCACGATTTTTTAGCGGTGGACGTGAAATCAGTACCCCTGTAGGACCTCCTGCCTGGGCTCTCCCGGCCCGCTCCCACCCCATCTGCTGGAGTGCATCAATGGCACCACTGCGTTCCCATGATGAGCTATTGTTGAGTAGGCCATGCAACAGGACAGCAACCTCAGCCTCTGCCGGTACACTTGCAAGTAACGACAGCCAGAGTGGCAGCAAACTGAATAGCTTTATTTTCATGGCCTGATGATTATATGTTTACTCTGTTAAGTCAATCATTTAGGAAAGCTCTAAAACGTTGACTATGTTTTTTGTGCTCTCTTCAGCTACTCTGTCTAGCGACTCTCCTCGAATATCTGCAATGGCCTGCGCAATTGCTGGAAGCTGTTCGGGAGAGTTTCTCTCACCTCTTGCCCAGACAGGGGGGAGATCAGGCGCATCGGTCTCCAGGGCTATTGAGTGCAGAGAAACCTCACGCACTGTTCGATGGAGTTTGGCTGCATTGGGTCGTGTTACCACACCACCTACACCAATCAGAAACCCCATCTCTATATACTGTTGAGCCTGTTCCAGGCTTCCACTGAAAGCGTGGACAACTCCTCCGTAGTGGTTGTGCTCATGCAGTATTTGAACTGCCTCCTGATGTGCCTTGCGCACATGAAGTAGAAGAGGGCGCTTGTGTTCTCTTGCTATATCCAGTTGTCGGATAAAAAGTTCCCTCTGTCCTTGACGATCACTATCTGGCAGATAGTAGTCCAGACCAATCTCACCTACCGCAACAATATCGCTATTGGATGAGAGCACGGTATCCAGAGCAGTCAAATCTTCCGTCGTATGCTGAGCAAGAAAGAGGGGGTGTAGCCCAATGGCCACCCTTAGGCAGCTCTGTTTTTTACGGAGCTGTAGTGCCTTGTCCCACTGCAGGCTACTGACCCCGGGGATGATTATCTGATCTACTCCAAGCGCAATACAGTTGCTAATCACCTTGTCACGATCTCTGTCAAAGTCAGGAAAGTCGAGGTGGCAATGTGAGTCAATCATTGATGAATATCAAATACCAAAGGTATTGTATAGTGAGATAATGTTAGCTGAAATCACAAAAATCATGAGTATATAGTATGGACGCGATATCAGACATTATGACACACCACCACCGTGCGTGTGATGAGCTCTTCTCAAATATGGAGAACGCTGTATCTTCTGGGGATTGGGACTCTGCAGATAGTGCATGGAAGGAGTTTCAGGGGAACATATTGAACCACTTCGCCAGTGAGGAGGAGACGCTGTTTCCTGCCTTCGAGGATGTGACAGGAAATAGCCAGGGACCGACCATGGTGATGAAGATGGAGCATGAGCAGATGAGGTCACTGCTTGATGGGTTGAAGCAGGCAATGGAAGAGAGACATGCCGAGCAGGTGCTTGGGGTTGCGGATACCTTGATGATGATGATTCAACAGCACAACATGAAAGAGGAGCAGATTCTCTATCCAATGATTGATCAGGCACTCTCCCCGGCTGAACCCATTATTGATAAATTGACTCTCTCTGCTGAATAGGGCGTGGACATGGTTGAGGGTGAGATCATCTGTGATGTTCAGAATTTACCGGCACCGGAGCCGATGCAGAAGATCATGGATGCTGTAGCAAAACTTGGTGAAGGTGAATATGTGCGCATGTTGCACCGTATGGAGCCTTATCCTCTCTACTCTGTGCTTGATGATATGGAGTTTGACCACCTTCTCTATCTTGATGGCGAAGCCCCATACGAGATCATGATCTATGGCAGGAATGACCAACTGGCCAAAGAGCGGGTGAATGGGCAGTATGGTTAGAGCAGATGATTAACACTGCAAATATCTCGATAGAGAATGCACCACCAATCCATATTCCCTTTCGTTTTATCCTGACCGCTCCACTGTTCGGGCTTGTTTTTTCACTACTGTTACTCTTCTCTGGGGCTGAACTAATCTCCAGCAGATGGAATCCTGGAATGATCGGTGCGCTACATCTCGTCAATATAGGGATGTTGATGATGGTTGTAATTGGTGTTCTGTTTCAGATTCTTCCAGTACTGGGGGGCGTCCATTTTAAATGGCAGGGGACCATATCTAGAGTAATCTATCTCTCGTTAACGGTTGGGGTGCTGTTCTACTCTGTTGGGTTTTTCTTCTCCGAATCCAGTCTTCTCTTCATCTCCTTCATTGTGCTAACTGTTGGGCTGTTGCCATATATACTACTGCTACTGTACGCTCTATTCATGGTTGATAATCCGCCTGAGACCATCTATCTGTTTCGTTATCCGGCCCTTTTCCTGCTGCTACTGGTTGTAGTTGGGGTGGTGCTATTGATAACCCCGGGAATTGGACGTGTAACCCTGTTTCCACTGACCGATATCCATGCAGTCTGGGCGTTTGGTGGGTGGTTCACCCTGCTTCTGATGGGGATCAGTTTTCAGATGATACCCATGTTTCAGGTAACACCAGACTTTCCTGGGTGGATCAAGAAGCTGGTGATTCCATTTGTGGCTGTGATGCTGCTGTTGTGGGGTGTAGTGAGGATGGCTGGGTTCTCTGGTCTGGAGGCAGATATTTTTCTTCTCCTTGCTGCTGGTGCCATGGTGGCCTTTGGTGTTTCCGGCTTACTGATTATCGCCAGGAGAAAACGCAAGATATTTGATGCGACAGTATATTTTTGGCAGTTTTCGTTTATATCCCTGATTATCGGGTCATCCATGCTGATCTACTCACTACTGTTTTCAGGAAAGATTCCAGGATGGTTGGCACTCTTCTGGATCTTCTGTTTTCTGTTGCCGATGGTGTCAGGAATGTTGATAAAAATTACCCCGTTTCTGGTTTTTCTCCATCTGCAGCAAAAGGTCATCAAGGATCCTCAGCAGATGAAAAACCTTGCCAATATCCCAAATATTTTTCAGATCCTCCCAACACAAAGCGCCCGGATACTGTTGATGCTATTCTCTCTATCCGTGGTCGCATGGGGTGGGGCACTGCTCTTCCCGGCTGCAATTCATATTGTAGGCCTGGTTCTGGCTATCTTCTTTGGGTGGATGTTCTGGACCGTCTTCAACTGTTACAAAACCTACTGGGTTAAATTAACCGAATTTGGTATTGCTTAGAGATCATGTAGTTATCAGATGTTTCTGATGTAGTTGCGATGGTATTCCGGACCTATCACATCAAGCTTTTTCAGAGGTAGGGGATATCTACCCTGTTGTTAGTACAATCTTGCCAGTCGTGGAGCCTTCCTCAACCATGCGGTGGGCATCGGCTGCCTGTTCCAGTGGCAATATATGGCTAAGGTGTACTTGAAGCTTTCCAGCCTCAAAGAGCCTGGTGCACTGTTCAAGGATCTCCGTCTGGTGTAGACGCATATCATGCAGAGCGGAGACCAGAGGTGTAAGCATAAGCTCCTGGGTGACCCGCAGGTTGCGACCACGGGCACTTTTCCAGTCAGCCTGCTCTGGAATCTGCAGTAGGGTTACAACCTCACCGTAGTTGCCTGCGGCGCGCAGAGAGTTGTTGAAGGTCTCACCTCCTACAGTATCAAAAACCATGTTGACCCCGTCTTTGCTGCTCCACTGCTGAACGGCCGCCACAAAATCATCCTCTTTATAGAGGATCGCAAGGTCGGCACCAAGTGATTTAACAAATTCAGCCTTCTCTTTGGAGCCTACAGTTGTAGCTATCCTGGCATCAACTGTAGACGCCAGCTGGATAGCCAGATGTCCCACACCACCAGCACCGGCGTGGATAAGAACCTCGTCTTCCGTATGCAGAGTGCCACGATCAAATAGTGATTCCCATGCGGTGATCAGGGCAAGCGGGGCGGCTGCAGCCTCCTCAAAACTCAGGTTTTCGGGCTTTCTGGCAACATAGTGCTCATCTACCACCGCCATCTCGGCATAGTTTCCTGTGGCACCACCCAGGCCGCCATTAAAGTAGTAGACCTCATCACCAGGTTTAAAGCGGGTGCACCCGTCTCCACTCTCTTTGACAACTCCGGCACCATCACAGCCCAGAACATGATGAGGAGCATCAGTGAAGTAGACCCCATTGGCTCGCAATTTGGTATCCACTGGATTAACTCCAGCAGCATTAACCTTAATCAACAACTCATCCGGAGAGCTGATTTCGGGTTCCGGTATCTCCTCATATTGAAGCTGTTCAGCTCCACCAGGAGATCTCATAACAACTGCTTTCATTGCGTTGGGTATTATCCGGCTTGGGCCTCACGAGCACGCTTTGCTATCCGTCTGTAACGTGGATCAGTTGCTGCCAAAATCCCGCCAAGAGACATCACCATAACCCCTAGCCATATCCACTGGATAAATGGCTTGTAGTAGACACGCATGGCCCAGGCATTACTGTTTTTGATCGGTTCACCCATTGCAACATAGAGATCACGGAAAAGCCCCTCATCAATAGAGGCCTCAGTCATAGGCATGCTCTGTACGGTATAGAATCGTTTTTCAGGATGGAGCACGGCAACCTCCTGCTGGTTTTCATCATATACGTACACTAGTCCCTCTGTCGTGGTGTAGTTTGGACCTTGACGCTCCACCATTCCATCCAGATGGAATGTATAGCCTCCAGCCTCAACCTTGCTGCCTGGTTCCATCCGTACATCCTTCTCAATACTGAATGCAGTAGTGAAACCAACTCCGATGATGAACAGTCCAAGTCCTGCATGAGCGACCAGCATTGCTAAATGGCTTCTGGATATTTTCTTGTTTCGGGATGACTTGTTCCAGAAATCCTGAAGCATGGTGATGATTATCCATACCGCAATAGCTGAACTTATACTCAACTGAATGGATGTTGTGTCGAATATCAGGAAGGGGAGAGAGAGGCCAATTATCAGCGACACAAGTAGCGCCGCCTTCTGCTCACCAATAACACGACCTGGCTTGTCAGCTTTCCAGCGAATAACCGCGCTCAATCCAATCAGGAATGACATCGGTAACATGATGGGGACAAATACGGCATCAAAGTATGGAGGGCCAACTGAGATCTTGCCCATCTCTAGTGTATCAAGAATAAGAGGGTAGAGAGTTCCAATAAGTACCGTCATGGTGGCAACCACCAGCAGGACATTGTTTACCAGTAGCAGAGTCTCTCTGGAGAACGTCTCAAATTTACCTCCACCACGAATCATTGGCGCGCGCCATGCATAGAGAGCCAGTGACCCTCCAATAACGATCGCCAAGAAGAAGAGAATAAATACACCTCGTGACGGGTCAGAAGCAAAGGCGTGAACCGATACCAGAACACCGGAACGTACCAGGAAGGTTCCCAGCAGACTTAGGGAGAAGGTGAAAATTGCCAACAGAACAGTCCATACTTTGAAGGCGCCACGTTTTTCAGTCACAGCCAGAGAGTGCAGCAGTGCTGTTCCCATAAGCCATGGCATGAACGATGCGTTCTCTACCGGATCCCAGAACCACCATCCACCCCAGCCAAGCTCATAGTAGGCCCACCAGCTGCCGAGTCCAATTCCCAGAGTCAGGAAGACCCACGCAATTGCTGTCCAGGGGCGAGACCAGCGTGCCCATGTAGCATCCAGATGTCCACCAATCAGTGCAGCAATGACAAATGCAAAAGGCACTGCGAAGCCAACATATCCCATATAGAGGAGTGGAGGATGGATAATCAGCCCCGGATCCTGTAGCAGCGGATTCAGATCACGACCATCAGCAGCAGCAGGGATAAGGCGGTCAAATGGGTTTGAGGTGAAGAGAAGAAATAGTAGGAAACCGATACTAACCAGCCCCATAACTGCAAGCGCACGAGATGTCAGGGTAAATGGAAGACTCTTGCTAAACCAGGTAACTGCAGCACCCCACAGACTCATAAGAAAGGCCCAAAGCAGCAGAGAGCCCTCATGGCCACCCCAGATCGCGCTCACCTTGTAGATCATGGGAAGTTGAGAATTTGAGTTTGTGGCTATATAGCGGACAGAGAAGTCGTCTTGTGCAAAGCCGATCCCAAGCAGAATTATTGCCAACAACAGAAAGAGGAACTGTCCTTGGGCGGCAGGACGTGCCAGAGCCATCCAGTTTGAGATCCCTTTATGTGCTCCAACCAGAGGGATAATCCCCTGAATGATAGCAATTGAGAGGGCAATCATCAGGGCAAAGTTGCCTAGCTCAGGAATCATTGTTTACTCTCCAGCATTCTTCTCTTCCCCTCTTCATGGCCAGCCTCTAGCGCCTCGGCAACCTCTGGTGGCATGTAGTTCTCATCATGCTTGGCCAAGACCTCTTCAGCCACAAAGATTCCATCATTGCCAAGCTTTCCAAGTGCCACAATGCCCTGTCCCTCACGGAAGAGATCAGGAAGGATTCCGGTATAGGCAACAGTCACAGTGTCTGCTTCATCAGTAACATCAAAATTAACAGTTAATCCACCATCACTGTTTTCCGTATCTCTAATCAGGCTGCCATCTGCAACCAATCCACCGAGACGGAAGGTGTGCCCTTGTGGGGCCTCGCCGGCAACTACCTGAGTTGGGCTGTAGAAGAGGTTGATGTTCTCGTTGAGGGCTTTCATCATCAGGGTTGCTGCACCAGCAACAGTCGCGATGATTAGCAGAATCAGAAGGAGTCTTTTTTTTCTTTTAGGTGTCATGGGAAGGTTATTGTCTTTAGGTTAATTAATTATTCTCTTGCCTGATCCGTCTGGCAATGCTCAGTTTAGCCTCACGAGTTGTCCTTAGTGCTCCAAGCAGGTTAAGCAGAAAGACCACAAAGGCAATTGAATATCCTGCTATTACGTAACTGGAGTGGTCACGGATATTAAGTGCAGCGATTGAGTTTGCGTTGACGCTTGCTGCCCCGGAATCGGATTGAAGTTTTCCGGTTACGTGAGCTCCCCAGTGGGTGCGTAGCTGTTTCGGTAGTTTGCCTGCAAAGTTGACCATAATTTTCTCTGCATCATCAGACACCAGGATTTGGTGTTGGTTCCCATCCGACTGGATACTCTCAACATTTCCTCTAAACTCTATCTGTTCGGTTGGAGAGCCTGCAACCAGCTCTGTTGGGGAGAGAATATCTATCCTGTCTGTTGTGGCTGCATGATATGCGACATATCCAATTGCAATCACAGGAATCAGCAGATGCAGTGGACGTACTTTTATATCTGGCAGGTCACGAACCCAGCTGCCACGAGAATCTTGCTGGAGCGAAAGCCCGCGTGCACGAATAAGAGTGACTACAGCAAAAAAGAGAGATAGTGCAACCAGCATCAGTAGCATGGAGCTGAGCATGGTCATCTCCATCGATGGCTTGGCGATTTTTGAGACAGTCGCCCCTTGATGGAGGGTATTCCACCATTCGACCGAAAAGTGGATGATGGGTATATTGACGACACCAACCAGGGCAAGTACCGAGCTGGAGCGTGCGGCATTCTGCCGGTCATCCATTGCGGCACGCAGTGCCATGTAGCCGAAGTATAGAAATAGCAGAATCAGCTCCGAGGTCAGTCGTGCATCCCATTGCCACCAGGTTCCCCAGGTTGGTTTCCCCCAGATTGACCCAGTAAGAAGTGCAAGAAAGGTAAATGCGGCGCCGATGGGGGCGCTGGCCGCAGCAATGGTGTCAGCCAACTTGATTCTCCAGATCAGGAAGATCGCCCCCGAGGTTGCCATGATCATGTAGATCATCATCGAGTTGGATGCTGCTGGAACATGTAGATATATAAGTCTGTAGCTCTCTCCCTGTTCAGAGTGGGTTGGAGCAACTGCAAAGCCGATATAGAGGCCAACAATCATTAATGCAAAGGAGAGCCCGGCCAGCCACGGAAGCAGCTTTCCAGACATTGAATAGAAGTGTTTCGGTGAGGAGAAACGGTAGATAAAATTAGGTAATTTCATGGTAGTTATTGTGGTCAGCTAATACTTATTCGGGTGGAGGCTGCGGTTGCTATGGGGGATAGTGCCAGAGTAAATAGCAGGAGTGCTCCAAGGATATAGATGTAACCATCCACTGGTAGTCCGGCAGCAGACTCATTGACGGCCATTGAGCCAAAAATGAGTACAGGAATATATAGGGGAAGAATGAGTAGCGAGAGCAACACTCCACCACGTTTTAGTCCGACAGTAAGCCCCATTCCAATGGCGCCTACCAGGCTGAGAATAGGTGTCCCCAGTGCCAGGGTTATGACCAGAGTAACCATCGCATCAGTTGGAAGGTAGAGAAGAACCCCAAGGAGAGGAGCAACAAAAATAAGTGGCAGCCCGGTTATTAACCAGTGAGCAATAATCTTGGCCAGCACCAGAACCGAGAGTGGGTGGTGGCTCAGAGTAATCTGCTCCAGAGAGCCATCCTCAAAATCAGAGCGAAACATCCCGTCCAGCGAGAGCATGGCGGAGAGCAGTGCTGCGACCCAGATGATTCCCGGGGCGATGGTCTCCAGTACCGAGGGAGAGGGGCCAACCCCGAGAGGGAACAGGGTTACCACAATGACAAAGAAAAGCAGAGGGTTGGCTATCTCGCCGCGGTGGCGAAAGGCAAGAGTCAGGTCTCGGATCAGAACCTGTAAAAATGCATTTGATAGAGAGCCGGAAGGGGTCATGCGGCGGTTGTCCAGAGGTTGTTGGCCTGTTGGTTGTCAGCATACATCTCGAGGTTGAGAGATTGATAATATTCGTTATCTGTTTTTAGTGGGTGGTGGGTGGTCAGCACAATGATTCCTCCAGCCGCTACGTGCTCCTCGAATATTTTCTCGATCTCTGCAATTCCCTTGCGATCCAGTGCAGTAAATGGCTCATCCAGAATCCAGACAACTGTTTCAGTTGCCAGCAGTCTGGCAAGCGCAACTCTGCGGTTTTGTCCGGCAGAGAGGTGACGGCAGGGGATATCCTCAAATCCGGCAAGCGAGAGCCGTGCCAGAATTTTGTACAGGTCACTATCGCTTTTTGGAGTAGATAGTGCCTGGGCAAAGTGGAGATTTTCCAGTGCAGTCAACTCACCCTTTATACCGTTATGGTGCCCAAGATAGGCAGCATCAGTGTAGTAGTCGGCACGCTCTTTGGTGATATTTTCACCTCTCCAGAGAATCTCTCCCTCACTTGGTAGCATGACTCCACAGAGCAGACGCAGCAGGCTGGTTTTTCCGCATCCATTACGTCCTTCAATCTGCAGGATCTTTCCGGGTTTTATCTCGATATTGAGGTTGCTGAACAGGACTCGATCCCCACGGATGCACTCAAGATCAACTGTCGCCAGACTGTTGTTCAAGTCATGCTTGCTGTTTCTCTTGTTCATGACATCCATTCCCATGTTCAGCACGCCTCCTCGTGCCTGCACTCCTCCCTGAATTGATGCAGGATTCTAGCACATTAGAGGGTAAAAAATACTAGCGCCTGAAGGGGTCACGCAGATCCTGTTGAACCGTTGTGAGACGGTTGGATATGTCGTTCACCTTTTTACGGATTGTGGTCATCTCCTCGTGAACGTCATTCTGAATCATCTGAATATTTCTTGATGATTTACCAATCTCTTTTCCCATGCGGCTAACCCCCTGGACAATATCGGAAAATCCACCACTTAATCTGCTGATGCCACGATTTGCCTCATTCAGAGGAGCCGAGATATCGTCAATTTTTTTATCAAGCTGGGTAATTGCCTGCTGGTTTGCCGCTGTCTGCTCCGAGATGTCATAGACCATCTTGAATAGAAAGATAGCAGCTGCAACCAGAAATAGACGGATAATCAGCGGAGTGTTAAAGGTGGGGCCTGGTCGAGATGGGGGAATGACTACAGGAGTAGTTGAGTTGCTACCACTCTGTTGAGGCTCAACTTCTGGAGTATCTTCATGGTTTGTGTTGCCGTTCACTCGGTTATCTCCTCATCTGCTTTCTGTTGTCTGTCTGCACGTCTGTACCACTCCTGAGCCTTCTCCTTGTCCTCTTCGACACCATCTCCCGAGTCATACATCATGCCCAGAGTGACCATGGAGCCAGAGAGCCCATGTTCTGCTGCCCTGGTAAACCACTCTACGGCAAGTGCCGTATCAACCTCGGTACACTCACCCTGATAGTACATAAACCCCAGGCTGTGCTGAGCAAAAGCATGCCCCTTTTCTGCGGCCTCTTTCATGTATCTGAAAGCCTTGTCCTTATCCTGACTCCACCCCAGACCATTCTGATTGATTATGGCAACCCGAAACAGAGCCTCACTGTTACCCTGGTCGGCCAGCGGGGTTAGATGCTGCATGGCCAGTGCAAAATTTTTGGTCTCGAATGCGGCAAGCCCGTCAGCAAGTTGGAAGCTCTCGGCTTCAGAGTTAATCATGATCCACTCCTTGATAAAGTTCTGTGGAATATAGCAAAGTTTGAAGGATGACTGTACTCTTCTCGTTAGGTAGCCTCTGAAAAATCTTAATGGGATGGGCGTACCGCCTCCTGCGGATGCGTAACACCAAGGGCGGCAGTGACGAGACGTGGACTTAATCATAGGTTCCTTAGCTGTAAACGGAAAAGATCAAGGAGTTAAGTGTGGGACGTTTGGCAATTATTGGTGGCACCGGCCTCGAGGAGATGGATGGGTTGGAAAATGTAGAACGTATCATGGTTGATACCCCTTACGGCCAACCATCGTCGGACTTGATCAAGGCCAAACTCAAAGGGGTAGAGCTTCTCTTTCTCTCTCGTCATGGCGAGGATCATTCAATACCACCACACAAGGTGAATTACCGAGCCAATATCTGGGCCCTGAACAAGCTGGAGGTTGGCTCTATTGTTGCGGTTGCAGCCATAGGCGGTATTACCGAGGCAATGCTTCCAGGCAGAGTCTCGATTCCGGATCAGATAATTGACTATACGTGGGGGAGAGAGCACACCTTTTTTGATGGCCCAGAGGTTGAGCATATCGATTTCAGCTGGCCATACTGCAGTGAGCTGCGAAACAGTCTGCTGGATGCCGCTGGTTCGGCTGGTGTAGATGTTGTGGATGGTGGCACTTACGGTGCTACCCAGGGACCAAGACTGGAGAGTGCTGCGGAGATTGAACGAATGGAGCGTGACGGTTGCGACATTGTTGGCATGACCGGAATGCCGGAGGCGTCATTGGCGCGTGAGCTGGGTATCTGTTATGCCTGTTGCGCGGTCTCTGCCAACTGGGCGGCGGGGAAGAGTGATCGGGAGATCACCATGGAGGAGATTGGTGAAAACCTGAAGAGCGGTATGGATAGCGTTAAAGCAGTTATCTATTCATTAATAGATAGTCAGACATAATGTGTTGAATCAGTTTCCATGGCTGTAGAGACTCTTCAACAGGAATTGGAATAACCGGTTCCGGCACCAGTTCAGATATTGATTCAAGATTATTCTCATCCGAATATCTTTGTTTATTCAAGAAGATATACTTTATATCTAAACCTCTATCGAGTATTGCGTGGCGAGCCATCAGAACCTGATTTACCGCCCCCAGACGATCTTCCGCCACCAGAATCAGAGGCAGACCAACAGCTGTTGCAAGATCTGCATTCAGGGCGTGTTCCGCAATTGGTGAGTAAAAGCCTCCGGCTCCCTCAATCAGCAATAGATCACTGGCTCCCCATTCAGCGCCAGGCCTGCATGCATCCTTCAACATCTCAAGCGTTAGTCTGTTGCCGGAAATTGCAGCAGCGCGCTCAGGAGATACGGGCTGGGTGAAACGGTATGGACAGATCTCGGAGAGACTCTCTATGGTACGGCTTGCAGTCTGGAGAGTGGAGGCATCCTGGGGGAAGAGTTTTTCCCCCTTTGTATCGACAAGGCAACCAGACTCAACCGGTTTTCTTGGGTGAACAGTTATTCCGTTATCTGCATAGTGTGCAGCAATGGCTGCGGTAATCTCGGTTTTTCCGACACCGGTATCTGTACCTGTAACAAAAAAACCTTGCCTCACTCAGTTAGCCGCTCCATCGCCTCACGATATTTGGCAACGGTATTGTCGACTACCTCTTGAGGAAGCTCAGGGCCAGGGTTTTTCTTGTCCCAATCAAGTGTCTCCAGGTAGTCACGCACGTACTGTTTGTCAAAGCTTGGAGGGCTCATCCCTGGATGGTACTGGTCTGCAGGCCAGAAGCGGGAGGAGTCCGGGGTCAGTACCTCATCAATAAGTACCAGATTGCCGTCATCATCCTGCCCAAACTCAAACTTGGTGTCAGCAATTATGATCCCGCGTTCCAGTGCATAAGCTGCAGCCTCGCTATATAGTCTCAGGCTGACATCACGCACCTGCTCGGCCAGCTCCTGTCCAAGCAATCCTGCGGTATATTCAAAATCGACATTCTCGTCATGCTCACCAACATCCGCCTTGGTCGATGGGGTGTAGAGTGGTTCTGGCAATTTGTCGGCCTGCTGTAGCCCCTCAGGCAGCTCGATTCCGCAAACAGCCCCGCTGCGCTGATAATCTTTCCAGCCAGATCCGATAATGTAGCCACGAACGATAGCCTCAACCGGTAGCGCCTTGAGGCGACGAACCACAATTGCATGGTCCTTGATGGGTTCACGTTCGGCTGGATCTGGCAACGCCTCCTCTAGGGTCATCTCTGCAATGTGATTGGGGATAATATCTCTGGTACGGTCAAACCAGAAGTTGGCCACAGATGTAAGAACTGCCCCCTTGCCGGAGATTGGGGTGGGGAGGATGACATCAAAGGCGGAGATGCGATCGGTAGTCACGATCAGCATGTGGTCATCATCAATCTCGTAGATGTCACGGACCTTGCCCTTGTGAATTAGTGGCAGGGAGGTAATGTTGGTATCAAATACAGTGTTCATAATAAGTTCTAAATAGCAGTATCGCTTTTAATCGGAAAGCGGCGGATTATAGCAGGATCCATAAAACAGGAGGTATGAGTTGAAATGGAAGAACTACTTGGTGAGTGAGGCAAACAGTGCAGGCAGTTTCTCTGGCAGTCGCTCTACGTTGTCGATGACCACAAACTGGTTATCAAAGATATCACGCACGTAGTCATCGGCATTGGGGTCGAGTGAGATGCAGTAGGGGTAGATCCCCAGCTCATCCATCTCCTGTACCGCCTTGCGGGTATCATGGATCAGTAGCTGCTCATCCTCCACATCGACATCGGATGGTTCACCATCGGTGAGGATCAGTAGCAGTTTCTTGTCGGCCTTCTGCCCCTTCAGATAGTGGGCGGCATGGCGAATAGCGCCTCCCATGCGGGTGGAGAACCCGGCCTCCATCTTGGCCAGGCGTGCCTTCACCTCATCATCCCAGTGCTCACTGAACCCTTTGATGTGGTGGTAGCGCACATCATGTCTGGAGTTAGAGTGGAAACCGGCAATAGCGAAGGCATCACCCAGCTGCTCAATGGTCCAGGAGAGCAGGGAGGTGGCCTCCTGACAGAGTTCGAGAATGGTCTGGCTGGATCCAGCTACCTTCTCGTTGAGTGATTCAGAGAGATCAATCAGCAACATCACTGCGATATCACGCCCATCATTGCGGTGGTCCATGTTGATCCGTGGATCTGGGGTTGCGCCACTCTTGAAGTCGATCAGGGAACGAATCGCTACATCAAGATCGAGCTCGGAGCCCTCCTCCTGATAACGGATGCGGACATAGTTCTGTGGTTTCAGCAGGTCAAGAATCTGCTTCATCCGCTTTACCAGCCCCTGATGCTTCTCCAGTAGCTCATCGATTTTGCTGGCATCACCAGCGGCGTGCTTGGCCTCATATAGGGTGACCCAGTCAGGACGGTAGCTCTTGGTGTTGTAATCCCACTCCTTGTAGTGGCGGGGAGGCAAGCCATCGACCTCATCCTCGGCCGAGACCTTGCGGTTCTCCTCAAACTGCTCTTCATCGTCTCCGTCCTCGATGTAGATCCACATGTGGCGGTTATCATCCCGGTAACTTACCTCTGTATCAGTGAAGCGGATGTTGGGAAGCTGGTCTGCCTGGCGGCGGGTCTTTGCCACAAACTGGGATCCCAGTACCCCCATTTTTTGAGTAGAGTGCTCTCCGGATTCCATCATCTCATGGAAGCGGTTGGCAAAATCGTTTACCACCTCACTCTGATAGCCATGCTTCGGGTCGAGAATAGCTCGTGAAAGCATTGTCGTGCGGTGGCGAATACAGGACTCATTCTCATGGTCGCAGCTTCCCTCAACTGGGGCAGGGTGCAGGGCCATGAACAGTTTTCTGACTCCGGGATAGCGCTGCATCAGCAGGTATTCAACACGGCAATCCTCCAGCATCATAATGGTGTGGCGCTGGAACGGACTGAAGTTGTCGACGATGATGGACTCGGTCCAGACACGATGGGCTGCAATATGGGCCAACAGGGCACGATAACGGTCAATACCCCCAATACTGTTAAATGGCTCATAGCTATCTGGTATGCGAATGCCATCTGCCGTGTAGTAGGGGAGCTGTGTCTCATAAGGGTTGTAGCCACGGGAGTATGGAACCAGCTGCTCCGGGTCATCCCACATTGCGCGCATATAGAGATCAAGCTCGCGTTCACTGTCGATAAATAGCGTACCACTACGCTCCTTCATCAACATCGCCTTGCTGTCGGCAGTCTCCAGGGCAAAATACTCTTTCTGTCGATCAGGGTTATTGTTGTAATACTTGATGCCGTAGTCGGCCCAGTTGGCCAGCCCGTCAACACTTACCTGATGGAGCAGGTAGGGAGCCTGCTGCAGAAACTCAGGCAGTCCGGGGCTGGGGAAGGTGGTGTGGTGGCCATGGATTGAACTCGCAGTCTCCTCTGCCAGATGGTTGACCAGATCAAAATACTCCTCCATCTGCTCTTCTGTAGGCAGACAGCGGGTAACCTCATTCAGCGAATTGAGGAAGGGGATGATGGAGTTTCCATTGGGGGAGCGGGACATGATCCAGACCTGGTCCGATGTCTTGCCTATGAACTGCTCACCTACACGATCTGCCATCTCCGGCATCTCTTCCAGAAAGATGAGTACGGGCTCCACGCCACGTCCAATCATGCAGACAGTTGATGCACCCTCCAGATAGGTGTCAATCGCCTCTGCAGAGAGGTGAGAAAGTGCATCACGGATGAAATCCTCAAAATGCTCATCAATAATTGGAAAATTGCAGCGGAGCTTTTCCCGAAATGTTTGTAGATCTTCCATATCTATTAGACTCTCCCTAATAAAAGCGGCCTCACGCAAAGGCGCAAAGACGCAAAGAAAGGCGCAAAGTTTTATAAGCCATTTGCCACTCGCTGGATACCTTGCTTAATCAATGGTGCTCCAAAGTTAATCAGTAGTCCCAGTTTCTTGTTTGCCAGTCTCAGATAAGTGAGTAACTGTTTACTATGCACAAGCTGCAGTGTTTCCAGAGACTTCAGTTCAACAATTACACAATCATCGATAATCATGTCAGCTTTAAAGGCTTCATCTATGGTGTGTCCATCATAAAAGAGAGGAACAGCTACTTGGGTCTCCAGTGTATGTCCTCTTTTTCGCAACTCATAGGCCAATACACGTTCATACACAGATTCCAGCAAGCCTGGCCCAAGGTTATTGTGGATATGATAGGCAGTATCCACAATAGAGGTTGCTACCGAGTCCTCTTTTTTCATCTACACGCTTTTCTTAGCGCCTTTGCGTCTTTGCGCGAGGCTGCTGTTGCTGTTCATTTCAGCTGTTACCCAAAGATTGCATCAATCGAATGGTCAAGTGTCTCGCGGATATCAGCATCATCAGTAATCGGGCGTACCAGTGCCATCCGGCAGGCGGCTTTTGCCTCAATCCCCTGGTTGATCAGGTTGGCGGCATAGGCGAGCAGACGGGTGGAGATTCCCTCATCCAGGCCATGCCCTTTGAGGTTGCGGGCTGTCTCTGCAATCTGTACAAGCTTGCCTGCTGTCTCGGAATCGATATTTCCCTCTTTCGCAACAATTTCTGTCTCCAGGCTGGCAGGAGGGTAGTCAAAATCGAGGCCGGTGAAGCGTTGTTTGGTGGACTGCTTCAGATCCTTCATCAGGCTCTGATATCCGGGGTTGTAGGAGATCACCATCTGAAAGTCAGGATGGGCATCAATAAGCTCACCCTTCTTGTCCAGTGGCAGGGTGCGACGATGGTCGGTGAGAGGGTGCATCACCACGGTCGTGTCCTGGCGGGCCTCAACAATCTCGTCCAGATAACAGATTGCCCCAATGCGAGCAGCAACTGTCAGGGGGCCATCCAGCCAGCGCGTGCCATTGGCGTCAAGCAGATAGCGTCCGACCAGATCAGAGGCGGTCATATCCTCATTACAGGCCACGGGAATGAGAGGGTTCTGAAGCTTCCAGGCCATGTATTCGATAAAGCGTGATTTACCACAACCAGTTGGTCCCTTAACCATTACCGGGAGGCGAGATGCATAGGCGGCCTCATAAAGTGTAACTTCATCTCCCTGTGCCTCGTAGTAGGGCTCATCCGTAATCAGGTACTGGTCGGTATTGATATCACTCATTATGAAGCTCCAAAAAGTCTGGTTTGAATCTGTAATTCTGTTTGGATAAAGATACTACAAAAATTGTGTTTTATCTTTGTCGAAAGAGAATTGTTATCTTGATAAGAACGGTTGGTTATTGGTAAAAAAAGAGACCCCACAAGGGGGTCTCTTTTCAGCAAAGCGGGGCTCTTATTTATGAACGCCCAGCTTGTCTCTCCATCCTGGGAAGATAGAGTCTGCATCATGAGGGAATGACTCGAATGCGCGAGCGAACTCTTTATGATCCTTCGCGAACTCAATTGGGTCAGCACCCTGTTTCCAGCACTCATAAGACTGGCGCAGTGAAGTTGCACCGGCAGCTGGGCTGTCGATATGGCCATACGAACCACCACCAGAGGTGTTGATGATATTGCCGTGTCCAAGGTTCTCAAAGAATCCAGGCAGACGCAGTGCGTTCATTCCGCCAGAGATGATTGGAGTGGTTGGCTTCATGCCGTGCCATTCCTGATGGTAGAAAGGACCATCTACGCTATCACGCTCAATCATATAAGCGATGATACGGTCATCCTTGCCGCCTTCCATCTTGCCGTAGCCCATTGTGCCTACGTGGATACCGGAAGCACCCATCAGACGAGACATCTTGGCCAGAATAAATGCAGTATATCCACGCTTTGAAGATGGAGAAGTTACCGCACCATGACCGGCACGATGATAGTGCAGATACTGGCTTGGGTACTGACGACGTGCAGTGGTTACCATTCCTGGGCCACCTACATAACCGTCAACCAGGAATGCAACACGAGGTGCATCCTCGCCAAATGTCTCCAGAACAAAATCGGCACGAGCACACATCTCATGATAGTCATCGGCAGTGATGTTGGCTGAGAAGAGCTTGGGTTCACCAGTCTCGTCCTGTGCGCGCTTCATCGCATCAGCAACCAGAGGGATTACCTTCTTCAGTGGGCAGAATACCTGATTACCCTGGGGCTCATCATTCTTGATGAAGTCACCACCGAGCCAGAACTGGTAAGCTGCTTCAGCAAAAGGCTCAGGGCGCAGGCCCAGCTTAGGCTTGATGATGGTGCCCGCAATGTAACCACCATTGTCATGGTCACGTCCCAGCATAGTCCACAGGTCATTGATCGATTTAGAAGGACCATCAAACAGCTCCAGCATCTTGGGTGGAACGTAGAAGTCCTGCATCTGCAGGTCTGCACAGTCGCCCATGCCCTGATTGTTACCAATCGCCAGCGTCAGGAAGGAGACGATCATGGCGCGACCGTCAATCACATTGCGGTCGAACAGCTCGATAGGGTAGGCAATTTTCATGATGCCTTCAGCTTCATCAATGAAATAGACCAGGGCATCTACACCCTTGGTGAAGTCATCAGTGGTGCTAACCTCTACATTGGTGCCGGTAGAAGACTCTGCAGCAATGTGTGCAGCAACCTCCAGGTAACCGTAGCCGGCGGCTGGGTGCATGGTGTAGGCGGTAAGAATATGCTTGCCCCCTGCAAGTAGCTCATCTTCGTCTAGACTAAGGTCTGCATAACGTGCGGATTGATCCATTCTATTCTCCTTGTATGGTCTCAATGGTTAATTCTGTTGTCTGTAGATACGTGGTATCCCAAACCAGTAGTTGAACATTAGTGGCGGACAACTATAATTAACAGTAAATCTTTTTGATTGTTATCATAAGTATTTATTTATAGTTAATCTATTTTATAATTTAACCATATGTCACTAAATGTCACCTTTCGACAGCTCCGGGTATTCGAGTCGGTTGCACACCACTCAAGTTTTACCAGAGCCGCAGAAGAGCTCCATCTTACACAACCCGCAGTATCAATGCAGATTAAACAGCTGGAGGAGAGTCTCGGCCTTGCTCTGTTTGACCACTTGGGAAAGAAGATCTTTCTGACTGATGCAGGGAGTGAATTCTTCAAGACCAGTCGCTCCATCAGCCGACAACTATCCGAGGCAGAGGAGTTCATAGAGGAGATCAAGGGGATCCACCAAGGGCACCTCAATATTGTGGTTGCCAGTACCGCCAACTCGTTTGCTACCAACCTGCTGGCCACCTTTATTCAGCGTCATCCGGAAATCACCTTCTCACTGGATGTGACTAACCGTCAACGCCTGCTGGAGTCTCTCTCTGCAAATGAACCTGACCTCGTCATAATGGGGCAGCCCCCGGAGAAGCTCGACGTGGTGGCGGAGGCCTTTATGGAGAACCCTCTGGTGATTGTGGTGGGGAAGAACCATTCACTATTCAGGAAAGAGATTTCATTCACCCCGGAAAAGATACAGAAAGAGAGGTTTGTGGTGCGTGAGCAGGGGTCTGGAACCAGGACAGCGATGGAGCGTTTCTTTGAGGAGCGCGGCCTCCAGCTGGAGACCCGGATGGAGTTCGGTAGTAATGAGGCGATCAAACAGGCGGTACAGGCGGGGCTGGGGCTGGCAATGGTCTCCATCCATACTATTCAGCTGGAGCTCGAGGCAAAGGTATTGCGGGTGCTGGAAGTAAAAGATCTGCCAATCCAACGCCAATGGCATCTGGTCTATCGCAAGGGTAAGAGGCTATCGCCGGTGGCTGAGTCATTTCGGCAGTTTGTTCTGGATGAGGGCTCCTCTCTTGTGAGCGAGGTAAGGTAGGTGGCGATACTGGACATTCTCCATCGTGGCGACCCAAAACTTGAGATTCGTGCCAGGCTGGTTACCGATTTTGACAAGACGTTGAGAACAATAGTTTCCGATATGTGGGAGACAATGCATGAGAGCGAAGGGGTTGGACTTGCTGCCACCCAGGTTGGGATTGATCTTCAGCTAGTGGTGTTTGGTATGGAGAGCTCTTCCCGTTATCCCGATAGTGAGTCAATTCCATATACGGTATTGATCAATCCGACAGTAGAGCCGCTGGGGGATGATCTGGAGGAGGAGTGGGAGGGGTGTCTCAGTATCCCCGGGTTGCGTGGTCTGGTGCCACGTTACTCGCAGATCAGATATTCCGGAGTTGATATCGATGGAAAACCATTTGAATGCGAGGCGGCAGGATTCCACGCCCGTGTAGTACAGCATGAGTGTGACCATCTGCTCGGGATCCTCTATCCCGAGAGGATGGAGAATCCACAAGAGCTGGTTGCTGAGGAGGATCTGGAGGATATTACCTGATATAATTGGTCGGGAATAACAGATGGCTGGAGTGGTATGTTTATGACAACAATTTTTTTTGAAGATCAGAAGCGCCAGAAACTGCTGGACGATCTGCTTGAACACTGGTGTAGTGAGTATTCTGGGTTTCATCGTGAGCAGATGGAGCAGGTATTGCTGAACAACCTGCAGGGGTATCCAACAGAGCGGCTACAGGCTGCGATGGACGATATCAACGAATAAAAAACTCAGCGCTTACGCACGACAGGATTCAGGGCATGATAATTCCATTCATTGAGGGGGACGGTATTGGCAGGGATGTCTGGACAGCGGCGCGCAGAGTCTTTGATGCGGCGGTTGACCAATGCTACGGCGGCGAGCGCACAGTTGAGTGGATGGAGGTGCTGGCTGGAGAGAAGGCTTTCAGGCAGACTGGAGAGTGGCTTCCCGCAGAGACCCTGCAGGCCTTCCGTGACTATCATGTTGGCATCAAGGGGCCACTGACCACCCCGGTTGGTGAGGGGATGCGCTCCCTTAATGTTGCCCTGCGTCAGGAGCTTGATCTCTTTACCTGTCTGCGTCCGGTCCGTTACTTCAGTGGCGTTCCCAGTCCGGTCAAGCATCCAGAACGGGTCGATATGGTGGTCTTTCGTGAAAATACAGAAGATATATATGCTGGAATTGAGTATCTGCACGGCACAGACGAGAACGAGAAACTGAAGTCCTTTCTGATTGATCAGATGGGGGTGGATAAGATCCGCTTTCCCGATAGCTCGTCATTTGGGATTAAACCGGTCTCCAGGCAGGGTTCCGAGCGGTTGATTCGTCAGGCGATCCTCTATGCGCTTGAACACGGTCGGCCCTCAGTGACTCTGGTTCACAAGGGCAACATCATGAAGTTCACCGAGGGGGCCTTCAAGAGGTGGGGGTATGAACTGGCCGAACGTGAGTTTGCCGATCAGACTTTTGGCTGGAACCAGTACGACAAGATCAAGAGTGAGGATAGCGAGGATGCTGCCAATGCAGCACTAAAAAATGCCGAAGCTGCCGGCAAGTTGATAATCAAGGATGTGATTGCCGACGCCTTCCTGCAGCAGATTCTGTTGCGACCGGCCGACTACTCGGTTATCGCTACCCTTAACCTTAATGGGGATTACATATCAGATGCCCTGGCTGCCATTGTTGGGGGGATAGGTATTGCGCCTGGTGCCAATATAAACCAGGAGAGCGGCCACGCCATCTTCGAGGCAACCCACGGTACTGCCCCTAAATATGCGGATCTGGATATGGTAAACCCAGGCTCCATGATTCTCTCCGGAGCGATGATGTTTGAACATCTGGGGTGGGGTGAGGTCTCCGAGATGATTCAGAATGCCCTGGAAGAGGTGATCTCCAACAAGACGGTCACCTATGATTTTCATCGACTGATGGATGGTGCAACAAAGGTCACTACCTCAGGTTTTGCTGACGAGATTATTAAGGTGATTAATTCTTGAATACGAATGGTTGCATAAGTATTGACGATATTGCCTGTACAGTACGCTCAGGCACATCCCTGTGTCGCTCTACTGTGGCCGTCCATGGCCACAGAAGACTGTACATACAACACCGTCAACACTTATGTGGCTACAGTAATTGATCATGCTGGAATCATATAACAAGGAGGCGGAGGAGAGGGCGGCACAGGGCATACCCCCAAAGCCACTCACTGCAGAGCAGACCTCAGAGCTGGTATCCATGCTTGCAGATCCAGAGCTTGAGGGAGAGAGTGGCGCATTTCTGCTTGAGCTGCTCAGAGAGAGAGTTCCACCAGGCGTAGATAGTGCTGCAGAGGTAAAGGCCGGTTTTCTGGCCAGAATAGTCAGAGGTGAGGTGACCTCACCATTGATATCCTCTCTGCAGGCAATAGAGATTCTTGGAACCATGAGGGGTGGATACAATATAAATCCACTTGTTGCGGCACTTGATGACGACAAGCTGGCGGATGCCGCGGTTGAGGCGCTGTCACAAACCATTCTGGTGTATGACGCCTTCACCCATGTTGAAGAGAAGATGAGAGCTGGCAACCCACATGCAGCCACACTCATGCAATCATGGGCAGAGGCAGAGTGGTTCACAGGGCGTAGCGGGGTACCGGAGAGAGTCACCCTGACAGTTTTCAAGGTTCCTGGTGAAACCAACACCGATGACCTCTCTCCTGGAATGCATGCATGGACCCGTCCGGATATTCCACTGCATGCGCTATCCATGCTGAAGATGAGACGGGATGGATTAAGTGAAAAACCTCTGGATGAGATTGAGAGGCTCAAGGAGAAGGGTTTTCAGCTGGTCTATGTTGGAGATGTGGTAGGCACAGGATCATCCCGCAAGTCGGCCACCAACTCGCTCCTCTGGCATACCGGAAATGACCTGCCACATATTCCAAACAAGAGAGATGGCGGCTACTGCTTTGGGGGCAAGATAGCACCTATCTTCTTCAACACCCTGGAGGATGCTGGAACCCTGCCGATCGAGATGGATGTCTCCCGGCTCGATATGGGTCAGGTGATTGATCTCTACCCGCTACGGGGGGAGATTAGAGAACACGATACGGATGAGCTGATTACCACCTTCTCACTCAAGACAGAGGTATTGCGTGATGAGGTTCAGGCGGGTGGGAGAATTCCCCTGATCATCGGACGGGCCCTGACAGAGCGGGCGCGTGAATCACTGGGGTTGGGCCACTCGACAGTTTTCATCTCGACACTGCAGAGTGAGCCGGCAGGTGGATATACCCTGGCTCAAAAACTGGTGGGGAGGGCTTGTGGTCTCAAGGGTGTTGTTCCGGGCGACTACTGTGAGCCAGGAATATCCACCGTGGGTTCGCAGGATACCACCGGCCCCATGACTCGTGATGAACTGAAAGACCTCGCCTGTCTGGAGTTCAGTGCCGACCTTGTAATGCAGTCATTTTGTCATACCGCAGCCTATCCGCGCCCGGTAGATATCGAGACTCAACAGACCCTGCCCGGGTTCATGATTCAACGCAACGGCATCTCGCTTAAACCGGGGGATGGCATCATCCACTCCTGGCTGAATCGCATGCTGCTGCCAGACAGGGTCGGTACCGGAGGCGACTCCCATACCCGTTTCCCGCTCGGCATCTCCTTTCCTGCCGGCTCCGGTCTGGTCGCCTTTGCGGCCGCCACCGGGGTGATGCCGCTGGATATGCCGGAATCTGTTCTGGTCAGATTCAAGGGGGAGATGCAGCCCGGGATAACCCTGCGTGATCTGGTCCATGCAATCCCGTATATGGCAATCCAGCAGGGGCTGTTGACGGTGGAGAAGGCGGGCAAGAAGAACATATTCTCTGGACGGATTCTGGAGATAGAGGGGCTGGAGGAGCTCACCGTGGAACAGGCCTTTGAGCTGACCGATGCTACAGCAGAGCGTTCCGCCACTGCCGCAACCATCAATCTCAGTGAAGAGAGTGTTGCCGAATATCTGCGCTCAAACAGTGCACTGTTGAAGTGGATGGTCGATCAGGGGTACCAGAGCAGGACAACCCTGGAGCGCAGAATTGATGCGATGGAGTCATGGCTTGAGGCCCCCGAACTGGTGCGGGCAGACAGTGGGGCAGAGTATGTAGAGACAATCGAGATTGATCTGGCGGAGATAACCGAGCCAATTCTCTGTGCCCCCAACGACCCTGATGACGCCCGCAAACTGTCAGAGGTGGCTGGAGAGAAGATTGACGAGGTCTTTATCGGCTCCTGCATGACCAATATCGGCCACTTCCGGGCTGCAGGACAACTGCTGAAGGGGGTTGATGAGCTGCCGGTAAGGCTCTGGATTGCACCACCAACCAAAATGGACAAGGGGCTGCTTGTAGAGGAGGGGGTATACAAAACTTTCGAGAGGGTTGAGGCGCGACTGGAGACTCCTGGCTGCTCGCTCTGCATGGGAAATCAGGCCCGTATAGAGGACAACAGCACTGCACTATCCACCTCAACCAGAAACTTCCCCAACCGTCTCGGAACCGGAGCCAATGTATATCTGGCATCTGCCGAGCTCTCCGCAGTAACAGCAATCATGGGGCGAATCCCTAGCGTAGACGAGTACATGCAATACGCAGACGAGATAACCGAAAATTCGGCAGAGATCTACCGTTACCTTGATTTCAGCAAACAAGGGCCGCTGTAACCGGTTTTACTGTTTTATCTCTTCCAGCAATTTCTCAATTTTCCCTCTGCGCTCCTCGCTGTCACCCATCTCTTCAACTACCCTGAGCCGATCCTGCCCACTCAGCTGATACCGTTTGGGTTGCTGCTGAATTATGGTTATGAGCTTTAGTGGATCCACCTTGTGATCCTTGCCAATCAGCAGTACGGCACCATCATCACTTATCTCGATCTTGCTGACACCCAATGGAGCCGCCACCAGCTTCAGAGCTGTAGCATTCATCAGATTTTTTGCCACTGGGGGCAACAGTCCAAAGCGGTCCACCATCTCAACCTGGAGCTCATTCAGTTCATCCTGGTTGCGGGCTGCAGCAATTCGTTTGTAAAGTACCAGTCTGGCATTCACATCCGGGAGGTAATCGTTTGGAAGCAGGGCGGGCTCACCGAGATCAATCTCTACCTGCTGTTCAAGCGGCTCCTCCAGATTGGTTTGAGTGCCGCTCTTGAGGTCTTCAACTGCCCGCTCCAGCATCTCGGCATAAAGATCAAAACCGATCTCCTGCATGCGCCCACTCTGGTCATCTCCCAATAATTCACCAGCACCACGAATCTCCATATCATGAACTGCCAGAGTAAAGCCGGCCCCGAGCTCCTCCAGCGACTCAATTGCCTCAAGCCGTTTGACTGCATCAGGAGTGACCTGGTTTTTTGGGGGAATTATCAGATAGGCATAGGCTCGATGGTGAGAGCGCCCAACCCGGCCACGTAGCTGATATAGTTGAGCTAACCCCAGGCGATCAGCCCGATCCATGATGATGGTATTGGCAGTCGGTATATCGATACCGGTCTCGATGATGGTGGTGCAGACCAGAATATTGAAGCGACGGTGGTAGAAATCCTTCATCACTCGCTCCAGATCATGCTCTCGCATCTGTCCGTGAGCAACCTCTATGGTCGCCTCCGGCAGGAGCTCACGCAGCTCTCTGGCGGTCTTGTCTATGGTCTCCACCTTATTGTGCAGAAAGTAGACCTGGCCACCACGACGAATCTCGCGCAGACAGGCTTCGCGAATCAGTGCTGGATCCCATTCGCGGACAAAAGTCTTGATAGCAACCCGGTTGGTTGGTGGAGTGGCGATAATGGAGAGGTCACGCAGACCGGACATGCTCATGTTGAGGGTGCGTGGAATAGGGGTGGCAGTCAGAGTAAGTACATCAACCTCCGAGCGCAGCTTCTTGAACTGCTCCTTCTGGCGCACCCCGAAGCGGTGCTCCTCATCAATGATAACCATCCCCAGATTCTTGAATTTGACAGATTTCTGGATCAGCTTGTGGGTACCAATTACGATATCCACCTTGCCACTGGCCAGCTGTTCAAGAGTATGATTAGTCTCTTTTTTTGTCTTGAATCGAGATAGCACCTCGATCTTGAATGGCCAGTCGGCGAAGCGGTCACTGAAATTCTCATAATGCTGCTGAGCCAGCAGAGTGGTAGGGACCAGCACAGCAATCTGGCGTCCACTCTGAACCGTAAGGAACGCTGCGCGCATCGCCACCTCGGTCTTGCCGAATCCGACATCACCACATATAAGGCGGTCCATGGGCTGTTCAGAGACCATATCCTCAACTACTGCATCAATGGCATCTGCCTGGTCCGGGGTCTCCTCAAACGGAAACTGGGATGAAAACTGTTGATACTCGATATCAGGTTCTGATATTGCATGCCCCTGTTTGGCAGCCCGACGGGCATAGATCTCCAGCAACTCTGCAGCAACATCACGTACCTTCTGCGCAGCCTTCTTGCGCGCCTTCTGCCACTGATCACTGCCAAGACGGTGAATAGGGGCCTTCTCCGGGTCGGTTCCAGTATAGCGACCAATCAGATGGAGCGAGGTTACCGGCACATATAGCTTGTCACCTTTGGTGTACTCAAGTAGCAGATATTCAGCCTGACTGCCGCCAGCATCCAGGGATACCAACCCCCTGTAGCGGCCAATGCCGTGGTCAAGGTGGACCACAGGGTCCCCAATCTTCAGCTCCGAGAGGTGGTGAATTACTGCATCTGCATTGATGCCACCCTTTTTGGAGCGTCTGCGTCGCTGCAGAACCTGCTCTCCAAACAGTTGTGACTCTGTAATAACAGCTATTGACGGCCTCTCCAGCAGGAGGCCGTCATCCAGCGGAGCCACCATAATGGAGAGCGCCTCCTCTCCATCCAGGAATTGACTCCAGTCAGTTACGGGGTGGGGGTGAATTGAGCGGGCACGAAACAGCTCCAGCAGAGCCTCCCTTCGTCCAGCCGACTCTGCAGCAATAACGGTACGACCACTAAACTCCTCCATAAATCCGGTAAGCCGCTGGAGTGGATTATCGGATCTGGAACTTGCCCCCAGCTGCATCGGTTTGCGGCTCTGCAGATTAAAATGGCCGGCTCTCTCTTCACTCTCAAAACGGTCCAGCTGTGCAATGGGGGAGCGGTTGATGGCTGCAAACAGCTCATCAGTTTTCAGAAAAATCTCATCAGGCGGAAGAACCGAGCGACTCTGGTCAAAGAACTGATCCTGATGGCGTTCGTGAATCTCCTCCCGGAACTGGTTGGCGCTGCTCTCTATCTCCTCTCCGCAGACAAGAAGATGGCGCTCCGGCAGATAATCAAACAGGGTGACAGTCTCATCAAAGAACAGTGGTAGATAGTACTCAATGCCGGATGGGGCAAGCCCCTGGCTAATATCTCTGTATATCGCACTCGCCTGGGGGTCACCCTCAAAGGTTGCACGCCAGCTGCGACGAAAATGGCTTATCCCATCCTCGCTCATCGGGAACTCCCGGGCCGGCAGCAGATTGATATTCTCTACCTGGCTGGTTGTACGCTGGCTCTCCGGGTCAAATATTCTCAGTGATTCAACCTCGTCATCAAACAGATCTATCCGGTAGGGGGCATCTGCACCCATAGGGAAGAGATCGATGATTGAGCCACGAAAGGCATACTCGCCATGTTCAATAACCTGGGATACTGAGTGGTATCCGCTCTGCTCCAGACGCAGTCTCAATTTATCCCGATGCAGATTTTCGCCAGTCGAGAGGCTAAAAGAGTGGAGATCAACATATGTTCGTGGCGGAATGCGTTGCATCACTGTAGGTGCTGCAGCAAGTACAATGCCCCGTTTCATGGTGGGGAGCCTGGTCATCACCTCAAGACGGCGAGAGGTGATGTCGGGGTGAGGAGAGAAACGGTCGTATGGCAGGGTCTCCTGGTCCGGGAAGGTGAGGATCGGGATTGAGGAACCACCCCCATAAAAACGTACCTGCTCCTCAAGTATATTAAGTGTCGGAGTGTCCTTGACCACCACCAGCAGCGGGCCATCAGCTCTCTCTGCCGCATTTTTAATCAGCAGGCCTGCAGCACTTCCATAGAGCTGTGCCCAGTGAATTCGATCACCATCACCCTTGGGGAGTGGGGGGTGGAGAATGGAGGTGGTGGAGGGGGTAGCCATCTGCGCATTTTAACTGGATCCACGATTAGAAACGCGAAAAATAGGGACCTTCATGTATACTGCAGCGATGATTCGAGGACTGGAATTCCGTATTGGCCTGCGCTATACGAGGGCACGCCGGAAAAACAACTTTATCTCCTTTATCTCCCTGACCTCGATGTTGGGGATTGCGCTGGGCGTGACCGCTCTCATTACCGTGCTCTCTGTAATGAATGGCTTCGAAAAAGAGCTTCGTGAGCGTATTCTGGGGATGGCCGCACATACAAGCCTGCTCGGTCTTGAGGATACTCTGCCGCGCTGGAGGGAGGTGGCAGAGACAGCAATGGAGAATGATCAGGTGCTTGGTGCTGCCCCCTACATAGAGGGGCAGGGGATGTTGAGTAGTGGTGATCAAGCCTTTGGGGTGATGATCCGTGGGATTGACCCTGCCGAGGAGCGCAATGTCTCCGAGGTCTCGGAGCAGATGGTGGAGGGGGAGCTGGAGGCACTTAATCAGACTCGCTTCGGCATTGTTCTGGGGACTGAGCTGGCATCCAGGCTGGGCGCAGGTCTCGGTGACAAGGTGACCCTGATGATTCCAAAAGGGAGTGTTACTCCAGCCGGATTGGTGCCGCGCATGAAACGCTTCACTGTAGTGGGGCTGTTTGAGGTGGGGATGTACGAGTTCGATAGTGGACTGGCACTGCTTTCGCTGCGAGATAGCGGAAAACTGTTCCGCATGGGTGATGAGGTGACAGGGGTGCGACTGCGCCTGAGTGACATGTTCAAGGCTCCAGAGGTGAGCCGAGAGATTGCAAACGACTCAAACAGGGCGTTCAGGGTGACAGACTGGACCCGCCAGCATGCCAACTTCTTCAGCGCCATCCAGATGGAGAAGCGGGTGATGTTCATAATCCTCATGCTGATTGTGGCGGTGGCTGCATTTAATATCGTATCAACCATGGTGATGGTTGTTACCGACAAAGAGTCTGATATCGCAATCCTCCGCACCCTGGGAGAGCGCCCCCGCGATATTCTTGCCATCTTTATAGTCCAGGGAACGGTGATCGGAGTTGTGGGAACCCTGCTTGGCGTTCTTGGAGGGATCTCTCTGGCTCTCAATGTAGAGACCCTGATCCCGGCTATTGAACAGCTGTTCGATACGCAATTCCTCTCGGCCGATATCTACTACATCAATGCCGTCCCATCGGACATGCGCTGGTCGGATGTAACCATGATTGCCGGGGTTTCGTTGGTGTTGAGTCTGCTAGCCACTATCTACCCGGCATGGAAAGGGTCACGGGTACAGCCTGCGGAGTCACTGCGCTATGAGTGACGGACCAGTTCTCCAGTGTCGTGACCTATCCCGCACCTTTGATGACGGCAGTAGCCGGGTTGAGGTGTTGCGCAGAGTTGAGCTGTCACTTGCCAAGGGAGAGAAGATCGCAATTGTCGGCGCCTCCGGCTCAGGAAAATCGACCCTGCTTCACCTCCTCGGAGGGCTGGATCTGCCGACCAGTGGCGCGGTCAAGATTGACGGGGTTGATCTCGCCACACTCTCGGAGAACAGAAGAAGTCACCTCCGTAACCGCCAGCTCGGTTTTATCTACCAATTTCACCATCTGCTTCCGGAATTCACCGCCCTGGAGAATGTCTCCATGCCGTTGCTGATCAGACGAACCTCGCGTTCCGAGGCAGAACAGCAGGCGGCAGATATTCTGCGGCGGGTTGGTCTGGGGCATCGTCTTGACCACAAGCCTGCAGCGCTCTCCGGTGGTGAGCGTCAGCGTGCAGCCGTGGCACGGGCGCTGATCACCAATCCACTGGCAGTGTTGGCGGACGAGCCCACCGGAAATCTGGACCGGGAGAGTGCAGAGCAGGTATACGATCTTATGCTGGAGCTAAACAGAGAGGTTGGAACCAGTCTGGTATTGGTAACCCACGACCAGATGCTTGCCAGCAGAATGGACAGGGTGCTCAAGCTGGTAGATGGGGTGCTGGAGGAGGGTTAAGAGGAGCGTCTCAAAGAGGCCCGTCTTCTCCACTGACGTCCCACATGCCAGATCCAGAACCAGCGCATTCCGAAATATCCAATTGTAGCGGCGATAACACCGTTAAACAGACACCCCAGCAGAAAGGGCTTCCATATAAGTGGCAGAATGGTCTCCAGCCAGCTATAAGAGAGCTCAAACTCCACGTTGATGGGTGGTGTTCCGAGCATGCTGGATCCAACCCAGTAGGCGAACCAGAACAGAAAGGGCATGGTGAATGGGTTGGTGACCCAGACCAGTCCAACCGCTATTGGCAGATTTACACTAAAGAAAATTGCGGCGGCAGCGGCCAGAATCATCTGGAAGGGTACAGGTACCCACGCCATAAAGAGCCCAACCCCAAAGGCCCCGGCAACCGAGTGACGATTGAGATGCCAGAGATCAGCAGAATGCAGCATAGTGCCAAAGATACGAAGGTGCTTGTGCTCCCGTATGGTTTCATGGTTCGGCATATACCGTTTAATGATATGTTTTGGCATATTCTCTGATTATATTCACTGTACCTTATATATTCCATGATACATATCAAAGGTTACAACTTAATTACAAAAATTCCACCTGTTGCAGTTGCTGCGGTTTCACTGCTGTTTGGCATGGTAATGCTGTTTCAGCAACAGCAGCTGCCGTCACCAGTATGGGGAGTTATTCTGCTCCCCCTTGCTGTTATCAGTCACAGAACAGAGTGGGGGCGCCCGCTTGTCTGGCTGGTTGCCGGATTCCTCTGGGCAGCATTCATGGCAGAGCTGCGGCTTGCGGTCTCCCTGCCTGATGAGCTGGAGAAAAAGGATCTGCAGCTAGTAGGAGAGGTGGTAGATATCCCCCAGCGCAAGAGTAATGGCTCACTCCGGTTTCTGTTCCAGATAGAGAGTGCTGAGTACAAGGGAGAGCTGGTTGATCTGCCAGCACTTGCCCGCATCAGCTGGTATCGTACCCAGAGAGAGGTCAAGGCGGGCGAGAGATGGTCACTGCGGGTTCGTCTCAAGCAACCACACGGCTTTATGAATCCAGGAGGTTTCGATTACGAGAAGTGGCTATTCCAGCAAGGGATCCGTGCTACTGGATATGTACGTAAGGACCCGGGTAACAGAGTTCTGAACCCATCTTCATCAGGCCTGGATTCACTGCGTGCAGAGCTCACCAGATGGATTGGTGAAAACAGCAGATCAGAGCGTGCAGACGGTATCCTCTCGGCACTGGCCGTTGGCGACAGACAGGGGATTGAAGAGAGAGAGTGGGATGTATTCAGGCAGACCGGCACCAGCCACCTTATGGCAATCTCCGGTCTCCATATTGGGCTGGTATCGGGATTGTTCTTCTTTCTCTTTCGCTGGCTCTGGTCCATACCGAGCAGACTGTTGCTAATGGTTCCGGCTCAGCAGGCTGGGGCAGTTGGTGGTTTTCTCGGTGCCCTGGGGTACGCCGCCCTTGCAGGTTTTGCCATCCCTACCCAGCGCGCCCTGATTATGGTCTCGGTTGTTATGGCGATGATTTTGCTAAAGAGGGCTGTTGCCCCGTGGACAATATACTTCACCGCACTGATTGCGATTCTGCTGTTGGACCCATTTGCAGTTCTCTCGGCCGGTTTCTGGCTCTCGTTTGGGGCGGTTGGGCTCATCCTGTATGGGGTGGCAGAGCGCAGGGGGGGCGAATCAAAGTGGCTAACCATGATTCGCATCCAGTGGGGTCTTGCGATCGGAATGTTGCCAATGCTGCTCTTCCTGTTTCGCCAGGGTTCACTGATCGCCCCTGTTGCCAATATTATCGCTGTGCCTTGGGTTAGCCTGATTGTTGTTCCGCTAAATCTTCTGGCATCACTGCTTCACCTGCTCTCAATATCTGGGGCCGAGCAACTGCTGCGGTTATCTGCAGAGATGTTTGAGTGGATATGGCCGCTACTGGAGTGGTTTTCAGACCTGGCTCTATCCCACTTCGGTTTTCACCAACCGGAACTATGGACCGTACTATTGGCTATGGTTGGGGCAATTCTGATTCTCTCTCCTGTAGGCTGGAGCAGACGCTGGCCAGGAGTTGTTGCCCTGCTGCCTCTGCTATTGCTCTCGCCAGAGCGACCAGACAAGGATGAGGCCTGGGTGACAGTGCTGGATGTGGGGCAGGGGCTGTCGACGGTAGTCGAGAGCATGGACAAGGTGATGGTCTACGATACCGGAAACCGCTTTAGTGCAACCTTCAATGCTGGTGATGCGGTAGTGGTCCCCTTTCTGAAATCCAGAGGGTGGAAGAGGGTTGATCTTCTGGTCATCGGCCATGATGACCGTGACCATATAGGCGGTATGGATGCCCTGATGAAAGCACTGCCAGTTGTGGAGTCAATATCATCTGTACCGGAACAGGTTACCGGCGCAACCAACTGTCTGGCTGGTGAGAGCTGGATGTGGAATGGAGTCTCCATTACAGTTATCCATCCGGATAGTCCGGACCGCTTCAAGGGCAATAATGGCTCCTGCGTAATCAGAATAGATGCAGGTGGTGAATCGCTGCTGCTGACCGGGGATATAGAGAAAGAGGCAGAGCACCATCTGCTGTCAACATCTCCAGAGCTGCTCGATGTTGATGGAGTGGTGGTCCCGCACCACGGCAGCAACACCTCATCAACTGCAGAGTGGATAGATGCGGTATCTCCCGCTTGGGCGGCCTTCCCGGTAGGGTACAAAAATCGTTACCGTTTTCCAAAGCAGAAGGTGGTAGAGCGTTACCGCAGAGGCGGAGTCAGGCTGTTTGAGACCGCCCATACCGGCTCCCTGCAGATCCGTCTGGGGAGAGCCGAGCTCCCAGTTCCATGGCGTCAATTCAGCCAAAAGATCTGGAGTGATGTAAACTGACCAAACCTATGATTCGGCAATTTTTTGAAACAGTCTGGTACGACAGGCAGTGGTACAAAAAGAGACCACTCTATCTGCTGCCAATGATTGTGCTGCTCCCCGTAAGCTGGCTTTTCTGCCTGTTGGTGGAGATCCGTCGCAGCGGTTATCGCACAGGGCTGGTAAAGAGCAGAAGGGCGGCAGTGCCGGTTATTGTGGTTGGTAATATCACTGTCGGTGGCACCGGCAAGACCCCACTCATCATCGCTTTGGCCAGCTGGCTTCAGCAACAGGGATACCGTCCGGCTGTGATTAGCCGCGGTTATGGTCGCAAGAGCACAGAGGAGATATCCAGGGTAAGCGTAAATAGCAGTGCCGAAGAGGTAGGGGATGAGCCGCTACTGATCGCCTCCACAACCGGAGTACCGGTATATGTTGGAGTAGATAGAGTGACTGTTGCAGACCGGGCGGTTATGGACCAGAGCTGTGATCTGATCCTCTCTGATGATGGACTTCAACACTACAGAATGGGCAGGGATATAGAGATCGCAGTCATAGATGGCGAGCGTCGCCTGGGGAGCCGCCTCTGCCTGCCTGCAGGTCCTCTGCGTGAAAGGGCGAGTCGTCTGCAGCAGGTTGATGTTGTGGTGGTAAATGGCGATAACATGAGGCTCCAGCCGCAACCGCTCTATCTGTTGGGAGAGCAGTCTAGCGAGAAGATATCGCTGGATGATATTACAGGCAGGACCGTCCACGCCGTTGCCGGAATAGGCAACCCGGAGCGTTTTTTCACAATGTTGAGGAGCGCTGGTATCGAGGTAATTACCCATCCGTTTCCTGACCATCATCAGTATAATGCAGAGGAGCTGAATTTTGCCGATGGCCACCCTGTGGTCACCACAGAGAAGGATGCAGTCAAGATGAGAGAGCTGAATTTGGGGCAGGGGATAGATATCTGGGTAGCCCCGGTAACTGCAGAGCTGGACGAAAAGATTACACAAAAGCTGAAACAGAGACTAAGTAATCTCTGAAAAAGCCCCATGGGATGGGGGTTTGGGGGATAATCCCTTCCCCCATAGAACAACTTGTAAGGCTAATAGACAATGGTAGACAATAAATTACTCGCTATACTGGTGTGCCCACTGTGCAAGGGGCCTCTGGTCTACGACAAGCCAAAACAGGAGCTGATCTGCAGAGCAGACAAACTGGCCTATCCGATACGTGACGATATTCCGGTTATGCTGGAGGACGAGGCACGCAGAGTCAGCGCAGAAGAGCTTGAATGAAATTTAGTGTAATCATCCCTGCCCGTTACGGCTCCAGCCGGCTTCCAGGCAAGCCGCTACTAGATATAAATGGCAAACCAATGGTTGCCCATGTCTGGGAGCGAGCCAGAGAGAGTGGGGCCGAGAGAGTACTGGTTGCAACCGATGATGAGCGCATCAGAGAGGCAGTGACCGCGCTAGGGGCAGAAGTATGTATGACCAGAGCAGACCACACCTCTGGCACCGACAGGCTGGCAGAGGTCGCAGAACAGCTACAGCTGGACGCTGACGAGATTGTGGTAAACCTTCAGGGTGATGAGCCGCAGATGCCTGCGGAGTTGATCAGGCAGGTCGCAACAGATATGGACAGCCACCCTGATGCCTCTGTGACCACCCTATACCAGCCAATTACCGCACAGAGAGACCTCTTCGACCCAAATGCAGTAAAGGTGGTAATCGACGAGGCCGGTTATGCACTCTACTTCAGCCGTGCCCCCATCCCGTGGGACCGCGATAACTTTACCGACAATCAGCAGGGGCAGCCCACACGACACTACCGCCATATCGGGCTCTACGCCTACCGGGCGGGTTTTCTTCACCGCTACACCCAGTGGCCAGCAAGCCCGCTTGAACAGATAGAGTCACTGGAGCAGCTAAGAGTTCTCTGGAAAGGGGAGAAGATACATCTAAGTGAGGCCCTGCAGGACCCTGGTCACGGAGTAGATACCGCAGAAGATCTTGCCAGGGTAATGGTATAAACAAGATTAAAAACAATATTTATCTAACTGATAAAAAACCACAAAAATATCCAATTACATCTATTCTCAAAACAGCATGGCTTAATATAGCATTTTTGCTATAATTAGCCCATGAAGTGGCAGGTAGAGACGTTAAATCATGTGGTAGATCGAGAGCTGGAATCTCTGGAACCCTCACTGAAGGCCAGGTTCCTGCATATCAGCGAACTGCTGGAGACTTTCGGACCTGAGCGGGTTGGTGCACCGCATGTTAAGCATCTTGTTGATAAGCTCTGGGAAATCCGCATGAAAGGAAAGAGCGGCATAGCCCGAGCTATCTATGTCACAGTTACCGGTCGCCGGATTGTGGTTGTCCATGCCTTTGTAAAAAAGACGCAAAAGACCCCAAAGGCGGCCATCAGACTTGCGCTTGAACGTGTGAAGGAGATACAGATATGAGCAGTATTGCCAAACTTAAAAAGAAGTGGATGAAAGATCCAAAGGTCAACGAAGCCTTTGAAGAGATGGAGCCAGAATTCGAGGTTGCCCATGCCTTAATCGCTGCACGGGTCGAAGCTGGCCTCACCCAGGAGGAGGTTGCCAAACGCATGGGAACCACACAGTCCGTTGTCGCCCGCCTTGAGGGTGGCCGCACACTACCCAGTATCAAAAGCCTGTATCGGTATGCTGAGGCAACAGGAACAAAGCCGGTCATCCATCTTGTTCATGGCTGATCCACATCTCTGGGCAAGTAACAACCGACATCTATACTTCCCAGTTAGTGCCACAGTTTTTTCAAATACATTTTGCGGTGATTAAGGGGGGTATTCACCGCAAGGTCAAGATTAATCACCGCATAATTTGCGGTGATTAAATGCGGGGCTTTTGAGGTTATGCCATTTATGGCATATGAAAGTTCGTTTGGTGTTATTGGCGGAGAGAGAGGGATTCGAACCCTCGGTACGTTTCCGTACACACGCTTTCCAAGCGAGCTCATTCGGCCACTCTGACATCTCTCCAAATAAGGTGCGCAAGGATATACGGAAGACCCATTTTCCGCAATGGAAATCTATTTATGAGCTCTCACTATCCTTCTGGATCGTGCGGCTGATTCATACTTCTCAGCTCTATCGGTAACTCCTGATGTAGTTGCACCACTGTCTCAAATACATATAATGGCCTCGCCCCGCCATTGGAGGAGGATGATCACTTTGGTGGAGAGGGGCACCACTTCTACCTGTACAGCTTCGCCATATCCCGCGTCTTCTTCTTGAACCACTCCTGCATGTGTGGCGGTTGCAGCACCTGTACCTGAGCCCCATAACCCAATAGCCACCAGTGAAGCTGCTCCGTCTCCTTTACTCGGGCGGAGACAATGACCCAGTCGTCATCAAACGGGCGTACCCCCTGGTTATGTGAGATCGGCGTCTCCTTGAGGGCCTCAATCACAAAGTTATTGGCCTTGAACTCCAGATCGATAAAATCACCCAGCGGATAGTCAAACGCCCCCTGGTTGATATAGTGGTCCAGCTTGAAACCCTTTGGCGGTACCACCTTCTCATCCAGAGGGGTAGCACTGCGAAAGCGGTGCAATGCAAGCTGGCGCACCTCTGGATAATCCCTGAGTGTAGCCACCAGATAGGTAACCCCATCCCGAAATACCAGACCAAGCGGGCTGACTGGATACTCCTTTGATGTCCGCACCCCACGCTTCAGATAGCGCCCCTGAAACTTGCGGTCATGGAGCAGAGAGTCATAGATCACCCTCAACACATTCTCATCCACCTTCGGCTGAATCAGGCGCTGATTACGGGGCACTACTCGCACCTTCTCAGTCCAGTTGGTGAGGTCACCAGACTTGCGCAGGATCTCCCGGGCCTGATCAAAGTGGTGGGCAAGGTGTCCGGTGATGGAGCGGGGGAGTTGGTCATAGAGAAACAGTTCGGTCATGAACATGGTAAGCGCAGTCTGTGGTGCCATCCCCGGGATATCCAGCATCTCCGCATCCTCCGCCCAAAACCACCTCTGGGTGCGGCCATCACGTTCGCTGCGTAGATCAAAGATAGAGGCCAGCGCATTAAGATCACGCTGCACCGTGCGTGTAGTAATCTCGAACCCCTCCCCAGAGAGTTGATCAACCAGCTTGGTTACCGTAATGGAGCGTGGTGAACGCGGCACCAGCCGCAACATCTCAATCTGTCGTAGTGCTGAATCCGGCATATTCTATCCTCCCAAATAGACGACATAACAAGTCGTATTTCCATCATACGCCTGTAATCCGGTAAACATCAACCGGTTACACCAAAAGAGAAATGAAAATGCCCGCCCCTTCTCAAATCCTATCCCGGATAAATACCACAAAAACATGCAATTACATCTATTCTCAAAACAGCATGGCTTAATATAGCATTTTTGCTATAATTAGCCCATGAAGTGGCAGGTAGAGACGTTAAATCATGTGGTAGATCGAGAGCTGGAATCTCTGGAACCCTCACTGAAGGCCAGGTTCCTGCATATCAGCGAACTGCTGGAGACTTTCGGACCTGAGCGGGTTGGTGCACCGCATGTTAAGCATCTTGTTGATAAGCTCTGGGAAATCCGCATGAAAGGAAAGAGCGGCATAGCCCGAGCTATCTATGTCACAGTTACCGGTCGCCGGATTGTGGTTGTCCATGCCTTTGTAAAAAAGACGCAAAAGACCCCAAAGGCGGCCATCAGACTTGCGCTTGAACGTGTGAAGGAGATACAGATATGAGCAGTATTGCCAAACTTAAAAAGAAGTGGATGAAAGATCCAAAGGTCAACGAAGCCTTTGAAGAGATGGAGCCAGAATTCGAGGTTGCCCATGCCTTAATCGCTGCACGGGTCGAAGCTGGCCTCACCCAGGAGGAGGTTGCCAAACGCATGGGAACCACACAGTCCGTTGTCGCCCGCCTTGAGGGTGGCCGCACACTACCCAGTATCAAAAGCCTGTATCGATATGCTGAGGCAACAGGAACAAAGCCGGTCATCCATCTTGTTCACGGCTAACCCTCTTCTCCTTTTTGAGAGATTAGAGCAGTTACACAGTTCTTTTTACAGCCTCCTGGTAATTGTTATCTTCAGGGCTTGAGTAGCCGTAGCAACCATACTCAATAACAGGATAAGCCTAATTTTCAAATGTCATCTCCAACTCTCTTAACTCTCTTCTCAGTGCTGCAGACCCCGGTACAGGAAAAGGAGCTGCCCGGTTAACTGCCTGTACAACCGACAAATCAAATGCCTCATTACCACTTCTGCTAACTACTGTGACCTTACCAACATGACCACCAGGAACAAGGGTTACCTTTACTCGGCATGAACTATCTTTTGGCGCACTTTTTGGCCTATTCCAGACCCGCTCAATCTGCTGACGAATGGTTGCTCGCAATTGTGCCAGCTTCTGTGAGTCAGACTCTCTTCTGGAATTAGTGATTTGTTCACTCTCCAGATCAGCCTCCTCAAGCATCATCTCCTCTCGCAACATCTTCTGTATACGCCTCTCTTTTGCCTTTTTCTCCACTGAGTCAATACCAAATCGATAGATGTTAGAAAGGTTGATTGCGGCCTCGGGATAACCGAGTTCAACCGATTTTTTGAGCAATGCAATAGCCTCATCAGGCGCCGTCTTCTCTTTAATCAGTCGCATTCCCTGTTGCATCAAGACAACCGCTTCATCCGGATAATTCTCTTGCTCCCACAGCCAATGAAGATACATTGCCAAAGCATCTTTTTCCCCTGCCTCCAATAGAGTATTCAGAAGCTCGAGTAGCTGATTTTCTTGGCGGCTGTCTGCGTGCCTCATTCCCGCCTTTACCTCAAGGTAACTATGCTTATCTTCACCAACAGTGGTCAACAAGTCATCACCATGACATTGAGAACAGTAAATCGCATATAACTCTTGCCCCCTTATCAGCGCTTCACTTTGTAGCTGATAGGGGGTCATTTTATGAAGGCTGATCCAGTCCTCAATCGCTTGATCAACAATGTGCTGATGCAAATGCTCCATTTGGGATCTTTCCTCAATAGATGATGGGATGCCGACAAACTCAATATCGACCCATTCACCAAGATTGTCCCCATCACTAGCAACTGTTGTAAGCCACATCGACAATAGCGACATCGGCTTCTCGGGTTTAATGGAAATTACAATCTTGTCTGGCTCTCCAAACACCCACTGGATCGCCTGCGAGGCAATATCAATATTACTGAGCAATGCCTGTTCGATTTCAGCCTTGTTATTCCCCTTAACCTCTGTGATTTTTCCGGCCTCTTTCATTAAAGAGATCTCTTGCAAGATAATGGCAGCTCGATCTCTGATCATTGCTCTATTCAGCCCCAGTTTCTCTTCAAGCAGTTGGAAGAGGCGCTGTATAACTCCTAGATCAGCAATCTCATAGTTCACCTCATGAAGCGTAAGGCTCGCGACAATCGCACCCACAGCCTCATCATCATCGAGATACTCCAAATTATTCAAAATTGCGCGAAGTATTCTCTCCCCTCCAACCAGTGAACTCCCTTTTACTGAAAAAAAACCGGGAAGATCAAGCTGGTTTGATGTCTTACAGATATTGTTCTCACAACTGGTCTTCAAGGTGATGTTTGCATGAACTTCATCAAGAGAGATCCCGGTCTTTTGCTGAATCTCTGCGACAACCACAGGGTTGAGATGCAGCTCAATATTGTGTATTTCGATATCTTGCTCAATTAACTGAGAGTCACGAACGACAATCTCATCGATCTCTATCCATACCTCTCCGAGTTTCCCGGCGACCACGTCACGGATAACAGGAACCCCATCCCTCTCATCCGCCACATAACTAACCATCGAACGAATTTCACGCTTCTCCTTGTCGCTGAGATCAATATACTGAAATGCCTCGTCGAACCATTGCTCAACAAGCTCATTAGCGCGTTCAGTTGGTGTCGGCCCATAGAATGTCGGACGAGCAATCGTGGAGAGAATTTCCTTTTTGATCTCCGCAAACTCATCCTTCGTTAAGGCTCCTGCCTGATGAAGCTTATGGAGCAGTTGAATGTCTTCTAGTGCAGAGTGACCGCTTCTCTCGACAGCAGATGCGTCATCAAGAACAAGAACAACAGCGAATACGATAGAGAAGATTCGTACAGTTATCGCCCAGCTTATGGACTTAAAAAACATGTTCACTCGATTACTCTCCAGCATTCTTCTCTTACCCTCTTCATGGCCAGCCTCTAGCGCCTCGCAGCCTCTAGCGCCTCGGCAACCTCTGGTGGCATGTAGTTCTCATCATGCTTGGCCAAGACCTCTTCAGCCACAAAGATTCCATCATTGCCAAGCTTTCCAAGTGCCACAATGCCCTGTCCCTCACGGAAGAGATCAGGAAGGATTCCGGTATAGGCAACAGTCACAGTGTCTGCTTCATCAGTAACATCAAAATTAACAGTTAATCCACCATCACTGTTTTCCGTATCTCTAATCAGGCTGCCATCTGCAACCAATCCACCGAGACGGAAGGTGTGCCCTTGTGGGGCCTCGCCGGCAACTACCTGAGTTGGGCTGTAGAAGAGGTTGATGTTCTCGTTGAGGGCTTTCATCATCAGGGTTGCTGCACCAGCAAGTGTCGGGCCATAGAATGTCGGGCGAGTAATCGTGGGTTCAGTTGGTGTCGGCCCATAGAATGTCGGGCTAGCAATCGTGGAGAGAATTTCCTTTTTGATCTCCGCAAACTCATCCTTCGTTAAGGCTCCTGCCTGATGAAGCTTATGGAGCAGTTGAATGTCTTCTAGTGCAGAGTGACCGCTTCTCTCGACAGCAGATGCGTCATCAAGAACAAGAACAACAGCGAATACGATAGAGAAGATTCGTACAGTTATCGCCCCGCTTATGGACTTAAAAAACATGTTCACCCGATTACTCTCCTTGATGGACTATTGATGAGCTCCATGCCACCAAAACATAGAACAGCTCTGCTCACCACATTATGACACAGCACTGCCTCTATTATGTTTTGCAGCAGGAAATATGCTGACATTGCAAAGCAGGGTTACAGTCCAGAATTATAGTGGAGAGCCGTGTAGTTGCGTCTCTCCCAGCCCTAACTCCAGCAGCTGTTCGCTCAGCGTAATCAGCAGCGGGGCCGGTGCTGCTATATAAAAATCACAGCTCTCTATCGGAACGTCCTGTTGCAGTTGCTGGATTAACTGGGTAGCGAGCGCTTTGGGGTCAGAGGTGATCGGCTCAATCCACTGGTAATGGAACGGCTCCAGAACAGAACCCCAGGAGCGGGCGTGGTTATGCAGATAGGGCTCCTCTCTGGATAGCCAATAGAAGGAGAGCGGATTTTCCATATCCAGTGAGATAAAGTGTTGGATCAGGCTGCTGATGGGGCCAAAGCCGCTCTCCCATGCGATAAAGAGCTGGTGTCGATCACTCTTCTCATCCAGCAGAAATATGCCCTGTGGCCCCTCAATCGTGACAGTTTCCCGATTCTTCAACGAAGAGAAGAGGAGCCGAGAGAAGGGATCATCTTCCTGATAAGGGATATGAAACTCCAGCTCTTCACCGTTACAGGGGCAACTTGCCAGTGGATAGCGGTGTTGGGCCTCCAGGTGGGAGAGCGTTGCATCCTGACCGGCAAGGAACTGAAAGGTGTTGGATCGGGGGGTGCGCAGTGTCAGGATGGCCAGTTCTGGGGGGACTTTATTAATCCCTTTCACCTTGCACTGAATGGTGGCGCCTCTCTTGATAGAAGGAAACGACTTGCGAAGTGGGTGGTTGATCCCAAATTGAAGGTGGTACTGAATCATGAGGCTAGGGGGCACATGAATACTGATCTTGAGCGGTATCTGTTTGTCTCTTCCTACGGTAAGGCTATGGGATATTCTCCAAGCTCATCCAGCTTCCCCAAGTTTCTGGCACCAGACCATACGAGCTGGAAAAGTGGGAAATTTGCCGATCGCTTCAGAGTACAGCTTGCAGATGAGCCATCAACTACTATTACTAGCCATATTTCCAAGGACGGTCACTACTTTATTCATCCCGACCCTTTGCAGTGTAGAAGTCTGACGGTCAGAGAAGCCGCAAGACTGCAGACATTTCCGGATAACTATATTTTTATGGGTAATCGTACTGAGCAGTATGTGCAGGTTGGCAATGCAGTACCTCCATATCTTGCTTTTCAGATTGCGGAAGTCGTACATGATTTGATTATTCAGTGTTAGTGATGTGTAGTTGGTGATGTTAGTAGCAACATAATTATTTGCACACGTTACCCACTCTTAACGCACTTTTTCGACACTTTTTCCGCACTATTTCCGACATGATGTGTCGCACCGATTTTATATGATCGTACTTTCCC